>JBMTFA010000011.1:0-15315 GCA_049433705.1 Bacilli bacterium | reverse complement strand
TGTTTTTCACCAAAAACTTGTGCAAGCATATGTTATGACTCCTAGGAAAAAATAGTCCCGTTTAAAATTAGTTCATTACTGATTTTTATTCAAGTAAATTCGTATGTGATTTTATTGACATTAATAGATAAAACTTTAAAATTTATGAGAACACTCTTATAGAAATATAAGGTCGTTAGAACTATCAGGGTCTAAAGGATTTATCCTATGACAGCCAGCGTCATGGGTTTGTCATCCTAAGGGTTGATAAGCCATAAAATTCAAAATTGGATGGAGGGTTTATGTCAACCGTATTAATTATTGGTAGTGGTGGTGTTGCATCTGTTGGTGCACAAAAGTGCGCTCAAAATCACAAAGTTTTCAAGAAAATTATTGTTGCCAGTCGAACCAAATCGAAATGTGATGCCATCGTAGAAAGAATGAAATCTTTTCCTGTGGAAGCAATCGCGGAACAGGTTGATGCAGAAGTTAAAGATAACGTCGTGAAGTTAATTAAAAAGTACCAACCAAGTTTGGTGATGAATTTAGCTTTACCTTATCAAAATATTCCGATTATGGAGGCTTGTATTGAAACCAAAACGCATTATTTGGATACTGCTGCTGCAGAAATTCGAGAAAAAGCTGGTTTTGAATATAGCACGCAATGGGTCTACCACGACCGCTTCAAACAAGCGGGCGTTATGGCGCTTCTTGGTACTGGTTTTGATCCAGGTGTCACTAGTGTTTTTTGCATGTATGGTAAAAAACATTATTTTGACACGATTGACTACATTGATATATTAGACGCTAACGGTGGCGACCATGGTTATCCATTTGCCACTAATTTTAATCCAGAAATTAACATCCGAGAAATCACGATGCCAGGCCGGTATTGGGAAGGTGGTAAGTGGGTAGAAATCCCCGCTTTAACCGTCAAAGAAACTTATCCCCTCGATCAAATTGGTCCGAAAGATATGTATTTGATGTATCACGAAGAACTTGAATCCATTGTCAAATTCATCCCTGAAGTTAAACGGGCCCGATTCTACATGAGTTTTTCCGAAAAATACTTAACCCACCTTCGCGTCCTTGTTAACATTGGGATGACGTCTGTTAAACCAATCATGTATGAAGGTAGACCGATTGTGCCATTACAGTTTTTAAAAGCAGTACTGCCCGACCCTTCTTCTTTAGGACCGAGAACTAAAGGGAAGACCAACATTGGGGTTATTCTTCAAGGTCATAAAAATGGTAAACCCGTGACGTATCGTGTTTTCAATGTTAGCGACCATGAAAAAGCGTTTGCAGAAGTTGGTTCACAAGCAATTAGTTACACCACCGGTGTGCCAGCGATGATTGGTGCCTCCCTTATTCTCACAAAGCAATGGCAAGGTGCTGGCGTCTTTAATGTTGAACAATTTAACCCAGATCCTTATATGCAAATGCTTATCGAATGGGGTTTACCTTGGGAAGAAACCTTTTCGCCAATTCTAATTAAATAATCAATCGACACTATGAAATTAACAAAAGGTCTACCCACTCCTTATTATTTAATTGATGAATCCCTACTCATCAAAAATTTAGAAATTATCAAAAGGATTAAGGATTTGAGTGGAGCAAAGGTTTTGCTTGCTCAAAAAGCTTTTTCTAGTTTTTATTTTTATCCAATTTTAAAGAAATACTTGGATGGTACAGCTTCAAGTGGCCTATATGAAGCAAAATTAGGTAAGGAACATTTCGGTAAAGAAGTTCATGTTTTCACGCCTGGATTTAAGGATGAAGAATTTCCCGAAATCCTTAAGGTTAGTGATCATATTGTTTTTAATTCAAACTCTCAGCTAACGCGCTTTAAATCAGCAGCCCTAAAAGCTAAGAAAACGATTGGGATAAGAATTAACCCAGAAGTTTCGACACAAAAGGGAAATTCTATGTATGATCCTTGCTCACCTACTTCACGAATGGGAATTAAAGCTCAAGATATCGATGCTGCATTATTAACGGGTGTTTCGGGTTTTCATTTTCACACCTTATGCCAACAAAATTCCGATGATTTAGCAACCACACTTTCCGTTGTGGAAAAAAAGTTTTCACAATACTTCCCTAAATTAAAGTGGATTAACTTTGGTGGTGGCCATCACTTAACGAGAAAAGATTACGATATTGAAAAATTAGTTCGCTTAATCAAACAATTCAAAGCAAAATACAATCTTGAAGTTTATTTAGAGCCAGGTGAAGCGGTTGTATTAAACGCAGGATTCTTGGTCAGTCGGGTGTTAGATGTCACAAAGAATGATGTTGAAATTGCCATCTTGGATGCCTCTGCTACTTGCCACATGCCGGATGTCATTGAGGCTAAATTTATCCCTCCGGTCACCTCTGCAGACCCACAAGGCAAGCACATCATCCGCTTATCCGGGGCGACCTGTTTAACTGGGGATGATATTGGTATTTATCGATTTAAAGAACCTCTAAAAGTTGGCGATTACGTCATTTTTGAGGATATGGCGCTATACACCATTGTAAAAAACAATACTTTTAATGGCATTCCTTTACCAAGCATTTACGCCCGTAAAACTTCTGGCAAAGATGTTTTGGTCAAATCTTTTAACTATCGGCACTTCAAAGAAAAACTATCATAACCCTATGAAAGCAATTGTCGCTAAATTTGGTGGAACATCGATGGCTTCTGCTGCAACGATTAAACAAGTTGCCAAAATAATAGAGGCAGATCCTTTACGAAAATTTATTATTGTTTCTGCACCTGGGAAGCGAAACCCAAATGATGACAAAATAACTGACTTACTTTATGTTGTGGCCAAAGAAATTGCGCAAGGTAAACCTCCAATCACTTTTAATCTTGTTCGTGAACGATTTGTAGAGATTACCAAAGAATTGAAGCTTGATTTGCCAATCAAATCAATCTTGCAAGATATCCTGCAAAAGATGAAGATTTCTAAATCATTGCCTTATATTGTGTCGCGTGGTGAGTACTTATCCGCATTGATATTATCAAGTTATTTAGACTTTGCATTTTTAGATGCTGCGGACGTCATAAGATTTAAAGGTTCGCAACTTAATCGGAGCAAAACTAGAAATGATGCTGGATTGTTGTTAAAGAAACATCCTTATGTTGTCATTGGTGGCTTTTACGGTAGTGATGAGCATGACCAAATCCAAATTTTACCGCGTGGTGGATCGGATGTCAGTGGGGCTCTGATTGCCGATGCGGTCAATGCGAAACTTTATGAAAACTGGACGGATGTCGATGGATTTTTAACCTGTGATCCAAGAATTGTTGATAATCCGAAGAAAATTGATGCATTGACGTATCGAGAATTAAGGGTGCTTTCCTTTATGGGTGCCAATGTCTTACAAGCAGAAACCATGTTTCCGCTCATTAAAAAGGGAATTCCTACGCAGATTCGCAACACCTTTAATCCTTCCGCCGAGGGAACCATGATTTTTAGTAAATTACCCGCTGACAAAAATCAATCTGCCATCACCGGCATTACAGGGGTAAAAGGGTTTAATCTTGTGGTTGTAGAGAAAGAATTAATGTCAGAAACCCTTGGTTTTGATAGAAAAATTCTTCGGATTTGTGAAAAACTTGCCATTAATGTTGAGCATTTCCCTTCTGGAACCGATACCTTTTCCATGATGATTGAATCAAAATACCTTCAAGATGGAAAAAAGGAAGCTTTACTACAACGACTAAAAAAAGATCTTCGACCCGATGTTGTCGAAATATCAGAAGGAATTTCATTAATTTATGTAGTGGGAAGAAATCTCTTACAAAACAAAATGAACGTTTTGAAAGTTTTTTCTGCCTTAGTAAACGCCAATGTCAACCTCAAAATGATTGACTACGGTAGTAATGGAATGCACTTGGTCATTGGGGTAGAAGATATCGACTATAAATTTGCCATTAACGCACTCTACAATGAGTTCGTTTTAGGAGGGAATGCATGATGAAAGGTATTTCACTTGCGATTGTCGGGGCGACAGGAGTGGTTGGTCAAAAGTTTCTTGAAGTATTAGCAGAAAGAAAAATTAACATTGAAAATCTAGTCCTTTTTGCATCTGAGCGAAGTGAAGGGATAACCATCATATTTAAAGGAACCGCTTATCAAGTTATCACATTAAACGAAGACAATATCCTCAAACATCGGGTGGACTATGCTTTATTTAGTGCGGGAAGTGATGTTTCTTTAAAGTTTGCACCTATTTTTGCCAAACTTAAAACCCTAGTGATTGATAATTCTGCCGCATGGAGAATGGATCCAAATGTCCCACTTGTTGTCCCAGAAGTGAATGCAAAAGCTGCGCAAAATCATCAATACATCATCGCAAATCCTAATTGTTCTACGATTCAAGCGGTCGTGGTAATGAAACCACTTCATGACGCTTACACATTAAAAAGAATGGTGATCGCTACCTACCAGGCTGTAAGCGGGGCTGGGAGTAAGGGTTTGCATGATTTAAAAATGAAATTACCTCAAGGTCAAACCACTAAATTTCCCTACCAAATCTATGAGAATGTGATTCCTCATATTGATATTTTTCTAGAGAATGGCAATACCAAAGAGGAAGAAAAAATAATTCAAGAATCTAGAAAGATTATGGGTTTACCACAACTCGCGATTAGTAGCACTGCAGTGCGTGTTCCGGTTAAAAACGCCCATAGTGAAGTCTTAAATCTTGAATTTGAAAAGCCATTTATTCTCGAAGAAGTGAGGAATAAATTAAGTAAAGCACCCGGTGTCATCGTCTACGACAATCCGGCGAAGAAAGAGTATCCAATGCCATTGCTAGTCGATGGTAAGGATGAAGTTTATGTTGGCCGCATTCGCAGGGATGAATCCATTCAAAATGGTTTAAACTTATTCGTTGTAGGGGACAATTTACGAAAAGGGGCGGCAACAAACGCCATTCAAATTCTTGAATTGTTTATTCAATAAATATGAATTTATTAATTTATCTGGCCATTTTTATGGCCAAAATGACAGAAGTTAGTATTGGGGTTTTTCGCCTACTGCTCATGACAAAAGGATTTAGAAAACAAGCATCTTTAATTGTCTTCTTTGAACAAGTGATTTGGGTGATTAACGTTTCTCTTGTTGTGACAAGGATCACTGAAGATCCGTTGCGCGTACTTGCTTATGCCTCCGGTTTTGCTTGCGGGCTTTACTTTGGTTCCTGGTTAGAAGGCCGAGTTGGTTTAGGTAACATTAAAGCAGAGATAATTGCAGATAAAGAAGATGCACTTAATTTTGCCGAAGAACTGAGAAACAATGGGTTTGCTGCGACGATTCTCGATTCATTAGGTAAAGCGAATCATCAAAATGCGATGATTATCTCTTATGTTCCGCGAAAAAAAAGAAAAATGGTTGCCGCGATGGCAACCCATTATCCTAAAGCGGTGGTGACGTTTCTTGATGTACGCCCGGTCCAAGGTGGCTTTGGCACAACCAGGAAGCGTTAATTTCTTAAGGTTTTAAGTGCACCAGCCCAAGCTTCAACCTGATCAAATAGCTTTTGAATAAGACCACTTTGATGCGGAGCCGGCTTAAACCCAACTTTAGCTTCAAATTCAGTGTTGAGGTTAAGTAAGACGTGTTGTTGTACATCTGCAACATTTAATGCGCCAAGAATCGTTCTAAGGTGTTCGGCAGCTCTAGCCCCACCAGCATACCCATAACTTATAATGCCTGCGGCCTTATTTGACCATTCCGCAAAGGGATAGTCTAAGGCGTTCTTTAAGGATGCAGTAATTGAATGATTATACTCAGCGGTTAAAAAGACAAATCCATCAAGATTTTTAACCGTTTCAATCCATCGTTTTGCACCTTCTCCACGGTCTTTTTCGCCAAGTAAAGGTAAATTGAATGTGGCTAAATCAATGAGTTCATAGTTTGCTTTTCTATTTTGCGAAAGGGAAAGTATCCAATCACCCAAACCTTTACCAATCGTTCCTTGACGAGTTGACCCACCAATAATTCCAATCCTCACATTTTCCTCCTACCCCTCCTATAGGGGGGTGTTCAATCATCTTAAAGGATTTGGTTCATTAGGTGCAATGAAAATGCTTTATGATTGCATCATTCGACTTTTCAATGAATAATTTAATCAGAATGAAACCAAACCAAAATATCGTATTATTCGCACTAATCTTAATGGGTTGTGGTTCGAACTCATCTTCAACACTTTCATCCTCTTCGCAACAAAGTGAGACCCCATCTTCTCTCATTTCAAGCTCAAGCGTGGTAAGTGAATCAAGTAATGTTCAGTTTTATGAATCGATTCTTTATGGAAATGATCCAAGACAAATTCTTGAACTTGCACACCGCAAAGATGTAATAAATCCTCAACCTACAGTTTTGTTTATTCATGGCGGTAGTTGGATTGGTGGCGATAAAGCAATCATGCGTCGCTATCAAGATTTAGTACTAGATAATGGATATATTTATGTCAGTATGAATTACCGTTTTATTACTAGTGGCGCCGACTATCTTGATATGTTAGATGACATCACCCTTGCCTTAACGTTTCTAAGCGATTATGCCAATGATTTAATGATCAATCCAGAAAAAATCGCCCTTGTTGGCGAAAGTGCAGGCGCCCATCTTGCAACATTATATGCTTATCGAAATAAGACAACGTCACCGATTGAGGTTTCCTTTGTGATGGCAATGGTTCCTCCGGTTGATTTTACCGATCTCGCGTTTATCACCTATGGTGATCCGACCTTACAGTTATTTCTTGCCAACGGATTAATGGGTACCTCCATCGAAGGTCCTGAAAGCTTGGCATTAAGTGGTTATCCCGCCTCTTGGGTGGATGCATCGCCTATTTCTCATTTGGATAAGGCTATCCCAACATTAATTGCCTATGCAGGAATGGATGAATTAATTCCTATCAGTAACATGGAGCGATTCATTGATCAAGCGAATGAATTCAATGCACCGGTAGAAACCATCTTTTTTGAAAATAGTGGTCACAGTCTATCAGCTGACCCTGATAAACTTGCCCTTTTACTTTCCACCTTTATCCTTCGACTCAACCAATATCTTTGAGGTTGAGGATATCCCTTGACTATTGATACCCATATGGGTATATTGGGATTATGAAATGTAATCCAGATTTACTTCATCGTATGAAGCGACTTCACGGGCAAATGAAGGGGATTTTGGCGATGATGGAAAACCAAGATAGTTGCCAAGATCTTGTCGTGCAATTAAAGGCTATTCGCGTCAATCTAGATAAAACCATTTCTTTAATTACAACCGAAAATCTTCAACAAATCATGCTAGATAAACCCGCAAATACTAAAGCCATTCAAGACGCGATGGATTTGATTGTAAAGAGTCGATAACATGTTTGAATTACAAGTACAAAAAAGACCCATACCTGAACTTTTTCAAACGATGGATGTTTGGGATTTACTCGTGCTTGGCGGAGGCCCCGCTGGGCTTAACGCAGCATTATATGCTCAAAGAAAAGGTTTAAAAGTTGGCGTCATTACCAAAGAAATTGGTGGTCAGCTTCACAACACATCCACAGTAGACAATTACTTAGGGATTCGAATGACAGAAGGTAAAGATCTTTCCAACCTTTTTGTTCAACATCTTGACCAACTTGAGGTGCCAATTTACTTAGATAACGCAATTACCCATGTGCAAAAAAGTCAAAATCTTTTCTATGTGACCTTAACCGATGGCAGTGTCCTCAAAAGTAAAACGATTTTATTAGCAACCGGTGGTCAACCCCGTCAATTAGGCATTCCAGGCGAACAATCCTTTGCCAACAAAGGGGTCTCTTACTGTACAACCTGTGATGCACCGTTCTTTAAAGATAAACATGTCCTTGTTGCCGGTGGTGGTAATAGTGCTGCTGAAGCGGTCATTGACCTTGCTGCTTGGGCCAAACATATCACCGTTATTCACCGAAGTCAGTGGCGCGCGGACGCGATTATATTGAAAAAATTTGAGGCGATTAAACATCTTACCATTCACCTTGAAACTCAATTACTGTCGATTGAAGGAAATGCAATGATGACGGGTGCTTGGGTCCTAGATAAAAAGACGCAACAAAAACGATTGATTGAAGCAGATGGTCTTTTTGTACAAATTGGGTTATTACCCAATGCTTCATTAGTCCAAGATTTAGTAAAAACTAACGAACGGGGTGAAGTCCTAGTGGATCAACAATTCATGACCTCACTTCCAGGATTATTTGCCGCCGGGGATGTGACCCAAAACCCCTTTAAACAGATTGTCATCGCTGTTGGAGACGGCGCCAAAGCCGCCTTAGCGATTCAACAATATCTCATCCATCATTCCTAAAGGAGGTATGCCAATGGAAAAATTCTTTAATGACGACGTTCGTAAGCAAGTGACGGATATTCTCAAGCAGATGGTTCGTCCCATTACCATCAAGCTTTTTATAGATGAAAAAGGGTGTAATACGTGTTTAGAAACCAAGCAATTATTAACCGAATTTGCAGAAACCAACAATAAAATCACCCTAACTGTAATTGATAAAGCGCAACACGAAGAAGAAGCAAAAATGTATGGAATTACCTTACTTCCCAGTTTTGTGATACTTAATGATTTAGGCGAATACAAAGGTGTTAAATTTAATGGGATTCCTGCCGGACATGAAATTAACTCTTTTATTTCAGCTTTAATCGAAATGTCTGGTCATCCCTTAAAAATTCCTCAAGTCGCCCTTGATCGGATTGCCAAGGTGACAAAGCCCGTGAAAATCAAAGTGTTTGTGACGTTGAGCTGCCCACATTGTCCAGGCGCCGTACAAACTGCGCATCGTTTAGCGATGCTAAATCCCAATATTCAAGCGGAAATGATTGAGGCCAATACATTCCCAGGAATTTCACAACAATATCAAGTTTCCGGTGTCCCTAAAATTATCATTAATGAAAAATATGAGTTATTAGGTAATCAACCCTTAGAAGCCTTTTTAAACGAAATTGAAAAGTCGTTAGCCGCTTAACCAATCATTTTTCTCCATTAAAAAAGCGTTCTTTATGAACGCTTTTTACTTTCAATTTAAATCAGTTATTTTAGGCCTTTTGCCTTCGTCCCGCGATAGGTACTCATCCCACCCATCACGTTGGTGACTTGGTATCCTTGTTTACCTAGGTATTCTGCAACTAACTTTGATCTGACACCAGAGTGGCAAACCACAAAATAGTGCTTGGTTTTATCGACTTTGTGAAGGTGATTCATAAAGTCTGATGTTGGTGCTAAAATCGCACCAGCAATGTGCCCTTGTTCGTATTCTTCCGGTTCGCGAACATCAAGCACATGAATCGGTTCTTTTTTCATTTTTTGTTCGACTTCAATCATCATGACCGTTTTATACATTTAATACCTCGTCAAACAATGGTTGTAGTGGTTTATAAGAATAACAATAAAGCATCTAAAAACTAGTTTAATTTTAGAGATGAGGTTTAACGATGTTAATTGTTTCTTGCTAGGATCACAGAGACATTGCCACCAATGGTTGTGTTATTGGAAGCGTTGAGTGTACCGGAGGATACAAACAAGACCGTGTAACCAGTTAAATTCAAGGAGATACCAGCGTTATTTCCGTTATGAATCACGACATATTCGTCATATTGATCACTTGAACTTTCATGTGATGTTAAGCGATATGCTGCAGTGTTATTGGTAAACGTCAATCCACCCAATTCGGTTAAATCAGTTTGTTGAAGACTAATTTCTTGGGCAGAGCCTAACCGGAAGGATTGCGTTGTTTTTCTTAAGGCAATCATTTCTTGATACTTGGTAAAGTAATCAAAATGTGTGGCTTTATTTGCCCATTTCAGCGAGTTCACCGAATCTGGTGCGTTATAAGAGTTGTGATTAAACGAACCATCTGCATTAATCTTTTGTCTCATTAATTCATCACCAGCGTGGAAGAAAGGAATGCCTTGAGAGAATAACATCATCGCCGAGGCTTGAGTATTCACCTTCGGTGCATTAGCTTCACTGACACCGGATAAGAGTAATTTATCGAATAAGGCGTGGTTATCGTGTGCAGAAACATAACTGACCACACGTTTGGGATCGGTGTTGGTGTTCAACTGCCCTTTGAATGCCCGTCTTAAGGAAGCAAGATTACTTGTGTTAGGATTGGCGGTTTGAATCCAACCTTTAGAAGCACCGTCAAAGACACCACCGCGAACCGCATCGCGCATTAAATCAGAGAAAGCCCCAATGTTTGCCATGTTACTCGTAGACAAGTTAGTTTGATTGGCCATTGGAACATTGGAATATGTTCTGGTACCCGGCATACTCCAGGCTTCTCCATAAATTAAGGTATCGGGGTCAATTTGACTGACGCGATCACGAACGGCTTTCATCGTCGCGGTGTCATGTAAACCCATTAAGTCAAAACGGAAACCACCTAATTTATATTCTTCCGCCCAGAATGCGGTTGAATCAACAATAAACTTCGAGAACATATAGCGTTCCGAAGCGGTATCATTACCAACACCTGAACCATTGGATAAAGACCCATCTAAATTATAACGGAAGAAATAACCTGGAACTAAGCGTTGGAAATTACTACCATTCGCATCGCCTAAGTGGTTATAAACAACGTCAAGAATGATTTTAATCCCAGCTTGATCATAAGCTTTGACCATTTCTTTGACTTCACGAATTCTTACCAATCCATCGTGTGGATTAGAGGAATATTGACCTTCTGGTACGTTATAGTTGAGTGGGTTATAACCCCAGTTAAACTCATTTGATAATTCATTATTGTTGTGATCATACATCGGCAAAATATGAACAGCATTCACACCTAATTCTTTAATATGATCAAAACCTGTTTTTACGGTGCGACCTGAACCCGTAAAGGTTGTGCCTGATTCGTGCATCGCAGCATATTTTCCACGATTGGCGGCTGTTCCATTCCAAGAACTATCCATGGAAAGATCACGAACGTGAAGTTCATAAATAATCGCATCGGTATTCGTGACATAAGTATTTTCATCATTAACTGTGCTCCAATCCGTTGGATTGATTTTGGAGAAGTCGACAATCATGCCACGGCGACCATTGACGCCAGCGCCTTTCGCATAAGGGTCAACCACTTCATGCGTACCACTTGCGTTCGTAACAACATAGGTATAATACTTACCGTGTAGGTCACCAGAAACTGTCGTTTCCCATGTACCTTTTACGCCACGAATCATGTTGGTTTCGGTAAATTGATCACTGCCTAATTGAGCAGAAATTGCTACTGGTGTTCCGTTGTTATAGAGGCGTAACTTCATCGCGGATGAGGTTGGTGCCCAAACTTTAAACGTTGTCGAACTTTGCGAATAGATGGCTCCTAATTCACCATCGTAATTAAATTGTTCTCCAAAACTTGGTGAGGAGAATAAATTGTTCACTAAAACCGGTACAGTTCGGGGTTTTGGATCATCTTCACCAAAATAAACTTTGGCACTGTAGGGTGCGGTAAAATCCACAGGACTAATTTCTGCAGCAATATTAATATAGACATCGACTTGATTATTGATTGCCGCTGCATTCACCGTTTTCTTAAGTGTGTCACCTTCATAGATTTCAATTTTGGAAGCAGCCGCAGTGGTGCTCACCAAAATTAATGAACTACTTTGGAACATCGCCGATCGAACCCCGTTATAAACTAATCCGGTTGTATCGACAAAAACCGATGGATTCATCGACCTTAAGAAAATGTGATAATCACCATTTTCATTTGGTGTCCATTCAGCCAAATTCACAAACCGATCTGCACTTGTATCTTTCGCATTCCAATCTTCATTCGGTAAACTTTTTCGGACAATAAAACCAATTTGTTCCGATCCGGCCCATCTAGATAGGGGTTCTCTTAAATACTTACCATAGGTGGTATCACCATCAAATTGATAACCGGCACCATCATAACCTAAAGCCCAAATCCACATGTTCCAATTGTCATAAGCGCCATCTGGGCGGTTATAGTGGAAAATAATCGTAGGTTCGCTCTCTGCAGGCAAATCTAACGGATCTAATAAGGTATTTCCTGACGAAGCAGATGAAGTACCTCCACAAGCGGCCACAATAAATGCCATTGCGAGCATTAATGTACTAATTTTTTTCATTTTTAGTCCTCCGTAATTTATCTTAACATGATATTTTGATATGCCTGTTAGCATTTTTTAACTTTTGTAAAAATATTACCAAATGTTATATTTTCTCTTTACAAGTAAATGTAAGCGCTTTAATATGATAGATAGGAATAGAAAAGGAGGATTTTTTGATGAACAAAAATCATCTATTACCTGCATTGTTATTTGTCTTAGCCGCCTGTGGCGGTACTGCTTCCTCATCTTCTTCAGCTTCTTCAGCCTCTTCGTTGACGTTAGACCAAAACGAGTATCGCTTTATTGGTGGTCAAGCCAATATCGGTGCTTGGTCACCAAGCGCTGCTCCAGTGATGACTCGGACAGCTGGCACCAACTCCTTCTCTTGGACTGGTGATCTTTATGAAGATTCTACTTGGAAATTAGTCATTGGTACAGACTGGGCAAACGGTGAAGTTGGTCCTCTCTCTGCTGGTTTATCCATTATTGATAAAGGTGTCACTTGGACAAAAGATGGTGATGGCGCGTTAGTCATCCCAGAAAATTCCAATACTGGATTTGATCCAGGTTTAGGTGGTGTTGGTAACTTTAAAACTTTAGTCGATGGCAACTATACGGTGACATTTGTTTCCTTACCAGCCTTAACAAGAACCTTTACGATTGTTCGTAATGGTGATCCAATTGTCTTACCTCCTTCCATCACGGATTGGGCCCTTGTTGGTACTATCAATGGTTGGAACGCGGCTGACATGTCGTTCAAGATGGTCAATGATAACGATGAAAACGTCTCTTACTCATTAACCCTCAACCTCTTTGAAAACGAAGAATTTAAATTTGTGAAGAACGGTGCATGGGGTGGCGATTTAGGTTTTGCTGCACTCGTTAACCCAAATGCCGCTGACTTAGCTGACCAAGGTGGTAACATTAAAGTTCTTCGTAGTGGTTCTTACAGTATTGATTTTACCGTTGCTACAACGACAACTGCAGTCGTTACCCGATTAGGTTTTGCTGTCGCAACAGTTGGCGGACTTAAATTAGTTGGTAGCATCCAAAATCCAGCTTGGACTCCTTCTGATAATACTTACGCTTTAACCTTTGATGCTGGTATGTATTATGGTCGATTCAACTTACCTCTAGATGCAGAAGTTAAAGTCAAAAATGGTGACGCATGGGATCAAGGATTTGATGGGGGTTTCTCCAGAGTAGTTTCGATGCCAGCGGGTGCCTTTGCTGATGCAGGTGGTAACATTAAAGCGCTTGTCGCTGGTGATTATCGCTTTGTTGTCCGTGTTGTTGGATCCGCATTAATCATTACGATTAGCCACTCCTACTTAACCTATGGTGGGATGACTGCGACTGAAACGAGAGCAGGATCTGTCATTAATTACGTCAACTCCCCAGTAAATTTCTGGGAAAGTGGTGCCTTAGTGAAGTTTGATGGTGCAGATGGTGCAAAGACTGCTTTAAAGGTAGACTTCACCGGTGTTGCAAACACTGAATACTTATTCAAGTTTGAAAAACAAGGTGGCAATAACGCTGCTGGTACATTTGTTGAATACCGTTACACCGCAACTGGTGAAGCACAAACAGTTGAAATGGATTTAACTCCATTAACTCCAGAACAAAGAGCGACCATGAATCTCTTCGTGGTGTTCGTCACGACCGCTGGTACAACTGGTGAAATCACCATTTCTAGAATCTATTACGCCTAAAAATTAAAATTTAACATAGAGGTACTGAGATGAATAAAAAATTAATGATTTCATTAATTGGTTTACCTCTTCTCCTTGTGGCTTGCGGGACCCCTTCTTCGGAAGGGCCCGTCAAGCTCAAGATTTGGGGACCCAATCAAGAACAAAATTTCTTACAAGCAAAAGCAACTGAGTTCTTAGCCGCAAATCCGGAATTAGATATTGAATTTGAATTCGCCGCAGTGGGTGAACCGGAATTAAAGAGTGTCTTAACGCTTGATATCGCTGGTGGTGCAGACGTCTTTGCATTCCCTGATGATCAATTACAAGATCTCGTCACCGCTGGGGCGCTCTCACCTGTTCAACAATACCGAGCAGATGTAATCGCACGAAACATTGAATGGTCTGTTGATCTTGCCAAGATTGGTGATACTTTATATTCCTATCCAAATACTGCTGATAACGGTGTTTTCATGTATTATGACAAACGCTATATTTCTGCAGAAGAAATGACTTCGTTAGATTCAATTTTAGCGAAAGCTGAAGAGTTGAATTCAAGCATCGTTATTGATCCAATGGGCGGTTGGGCGATGTCAATGTGGTTTGCAACCACAGGAAATATTTCCTGGGATGCAGCAACAAGAACCCAAACAATCGACTGGAATAACGAAGAAGGATTAAATGCTGCAAAGGGTATGTTTAATGCCTATGCAACAAACCGAGTCATTCGAGACCAAGGATTAATGCCAACATTATTCTTGGAAAATGAAGAAGATATTTCCAATGGTATCATCGCAGGTGTTTCTGGAACCTGGAATGCAAACGCATTTACTGGCATTCTCGGTGAAGAAAACATTGGCATGATTAAAATGCCAACTTTCACACACGGTGATGGTGAAGAAGTCCAATTAGGATCGATGGTCGGGGCAAAATTAATTGGTGTTAATGGATTTACAAAGTCGCCAGCGATTGCTCACCAATTTGCTAATTTCTTAACCAATGCGGAAACACAAAAAGCTCGTGCATTAGCGTTAGGGGTTGGTCCAAGCAACTTAGCAGCGGCCGCAGATCCAGAAGTGCAAGCAATTCCTTCCATTAAAGCAATTTCTGATCAAGCTCCATTTGGTATTCCTCAAGCGAAATCCGTCTCTTCGTTCTACTGGACTCCAGCGGGTGCGTTTGCGGATGCAGTAATTACAGAAGCAAGAGGCATTGATGCGTTGGTTGATGAAGCCCTTACCGCAGCCTTAGACGCTGGTACGGTTCAAAACAACCCAACCGCGATTGCTACATTTAGAACCACTGAAAAAGCTCGCTTAATCGCACTTAGCTATGCCGGTCTTCAAGACAAACTTGATGCCTTTATTGCTGGTGTATTAGCAGTTAATCAAGGTTAATTTCGTTATCGATGAAATAAAACTCAGGGTAGCACCTTCGTTATCCTGAGTTTTTGTTATCATACAAGAAAGGGGTTGTTTTTATGAAAGAAGAATCCAAAAGCATGCCTTTTTATGTCTGGATCCC
>JBMTFA010000010.1:0-15408 GCA_049433705.1 Bacilli bacterium | reverse complement strand
TATGCCAAAGCCATGGATCAAGCCCAACTTGAAAAGCAACAAGCCTTGTTGCTCCAAGTGGTGAAAGATCATGATTTAGTGATTACCACTGCTAATGTTCCAGGAAAAAAGGCACCTTTACTGCTTACCCAGGCAATGGTAGAAGCAATGGCACCTGGCAGTGTGATTGTCGATTTAGCAGCGGAAAGAGGCGGTAATTGTGCCCTGACGAAAACGGGGCAAGTGATTTACCATCAAGGTGTCACCATTATTGGGGTGGAAAATGTCCCATCAAAACTCGCGTTTAATGCGGCAGCCCTCTATTCAAAAAACATCATGAATTTTCTTGATAACCTCATAAAAAAAACGCCAGAAGGTTTTGTCTTACAATGGCAGGATGACTTAGTGCAGGCAACCTTGTTAACCCATGAAGGTCAGCTGGTGCATCCTCAAGCCAAACCATGGATTAAGGGAGAAAAATAAAGATGGACATTATTTATTTAATTACGATTTTTGCCCTTGCTGTATTTTTAGGCGTCGAACTCATTACCAAAGTCCCCTCAACGTTACATACACCCTTAATGAGTGGCACGAATGCGATTAGCGGCATTACCATTGTCGGAGCCATTGGGTTATTAATGGTCAGTTCAGAAAGTGAACCACTTTCCTTGTTAACCATGATTTTTGCTGGTTTAGCCGTCTTTTTGGCTACCCTTAATGTGGTTGGCGGGTTTGTGGTGACGAACCGAATGCTCAATAAATTTAAAGGAAAAAAAACCAATGATTAACTTTATTAATATTAAAGAAACCTTGGTGGCATTGATTTACTTGCTGAGTGCGGTGATGTTTATCATCGGCATTAAACAACTCGCCAATCCCAAATCTGCGGTGAGTGGAAATCGCCTTGGGGCTTTGGGGATGCTGGTTGCCATCCTTGGTGCGGTCATGGATTTTGGCATCGCAATGGATATCGATGGTAACCTTTCCATCACGGCTGCTTATTGGTATGTGATCATCATCGCCTTAGCATTAGGCACAATCGTTGGCGTCTTCATTGGCTTAAAAGTGGCGATGACGGGGATGCCACAAATGGTCGCCTTACTTAATGGGTTTGGTGGTTTATCTTCATTATTGGTGGCCGGGATTTATCTCGATCAACAATTGCCCATCATTGCTAATGACGCTGTGGTGTTAATTGCGACGGTCTTATCTGGATTAATTGGCGCTGTGACGTTGACGGGCAGTTACCTAGCCTATGCAAAATTACAAGGGATTAAGTGGATCCCTGATCAACCGGTACGCTTTAAAGGCGACCTGATCATTAAACTAATGGCGATCTTTATGTTGTTCGTTGTCGGCGGATACTTTGTGGTCGTGCCGTCAACACCTTTATATGTTGGATTAGTCATCGGTGGATTTATTTTAGGCATTTTGTTAGTCATCGGCATCGGTGGTGCGGATATGCCGGTGGTGATTGCGTTACTTAACTCCTACTCAGGGCTTGCGGCTGCGGCAACAGGATTTGTGTTAAATAACCTTTTATTGATCATCACGGGATCATTGGTCGGAGCAAGCGGCATTATACTTTCAGCAATTATGTGTAAAGCGATGAATCGTTCCTTGCTCAATGTCTTATTCGGTGGTTTTGGCAAAGTGGTTGCCAGTGCATCAACGCAAGATATTTACGCGGGTAAAGTGAAGCAAACCTCGGCAGAGGAAGTGGCGATGATTTTGCAAGCTTGTCAACGGGTGGTGATTGTGCCCGGCTTTGGGATGGCGGTTGCCCGGGCCTCGAGTGCAGTGAAACAATTATGTGATGCGTTAGAAAAAAACGGCATTGAGGTGGTCTTTGGTATTCATCCAGTTGCCGGTCGGATGCCTGGGCATATGAATGTGTTGTTAGCAGAAGAAAGCATCGCGTACGAAAAAATGTTAGATTTAGACACGGTGAATCCCACCTTTAAAAATACTGATTTGGTGCTCGTGATTGGGGCAAATGATGTGGTAAATCCCCTTGCTCGGGATGCTACCTCTTCGATTGCCGGCATGCCCATCTTAAATGTGGATGAAGCGAGAACCTGTATCGTGATTAAGCGATCACTTGGCTCTGGTTTTGCTGGGTTAGCGAATCCACTCTTCACCTTTCCATCCACCCTGCTGTTATTAAATGATGCGAAAAAAGCAATTGAAGGCATCGTGAAAAGCTATAAAGAATTAGGTTAAGATCCTGAAGGAGATCATATGAAAAAAATTGCGATTCTCGTTGCCGACTTCTATGACGATAATGAACTTTATTATCCTTACTACCGCTTACAAGAAGCGGGTTTTGCGGTGCATTTTGTTGGTGCGCTCAAAGGCCAAGCTTATAAAAGTAAACATGGGATGATTGCGACCAGTGATGTGGCAGCAGCAGAAGTGAAGGCAACTGACTACGATGGCCTTATCATTCCTGGCGGCTTTTCCCCAGATTATATGCGACGGTCCAGTGATATTGTTCAGTTTGCAAAAGGATTTGCCACCGCAAATAAACCGATAGCAGCAATTTGCCATGGACCTTGGTTACTCGCATCAGTTGCCGATTTAAAAGGTAAAAAACTCACGAGTTTCTTTTCCATTAAAGATGATTTAGTGCATGCGGGTGCGATTTATGAGGATGCACCTGTCGTCGTCGATGGGAATATAGTCACCTCTCGCACCCCAAAAGATTTACCCGTTTTCTTACCTGCGTTTATTGCCTTAGTCAACAAAGCTTAATCATTTAATTGGACGCGACGATCATTCAAAATGGGGGCAGGATAGTCCTCACCGATTTGACATTGATACATGCTCATCGCTAAGGCATTCATTTTCCATGGTTCAAAAATCTCAGGGGTTGGGATCTGCTTTAACGCGGGTAGCCAATGGCGGAGATATGCGCCTTTAGGATCATATTTTTTTGCTTGCAAGGAAACATTAAAGATGCGATCTTCTCGGGGATCAGTGCCGACCCCGCTGATGTACTGCCAATTGCCATAATTACTCGAGACATCATAGTCGATCAAATAATGTTCAAATAAAGCGGCACCCCATCGCCAATCTAATTGTAAGCTTTTACTGAGAAAACTTGCGACATTTTGCCTGCCTCGATTGGACATCCAGCCCGTTTGATAAAGTTCAATTAAGTTCGCATCCACCAGCGGATAACCCGTCTTCGCGTTTAATACGGCTTGTAAAAAGTCAGGTTTCATCGACCAAGGCTTTTGGATATTTAAAATCCCTGATTGGAAAAACAAGCGCTGCGAATGTTGGCAATGTAAATAATAAAAATAGTCTCGCCATAAAAGTTCAAACCACAACCAATAGGTTGATTGATTTTTTTCAATCGTGCTTTCCACTTTTTTTAATTGCCAATACACCATCCGAGGCGACAATAATCCAAGGGCAAGAGCGGGGGATAATTTACTAGAGTCCGCAAAGGCAAGCAGATTGTTTCTTGTGAATTTATAGGTCAGCACACGCCGACTCGTAAAAAAATAATCTTGTAAATGCTGCTTTGCAAAGGTAGACCCACCCAGCATGAAAGGTTGAATATTTTTATCTACTAATCCTTCTAAGGTTGGTAAATCATCGGAGATAGCTTGGATTGGGGGTTGGTTTTTTAAGGGGGGGAATAAGGTTTGAACGAAGATCTTGGCTTCGATTTTCATTCTTGCATCGGTATAACGTGGCGGCAATTGCGTTAATAACCAAGGATAGTCTTTAGGCGATAATAAAGGCTTATCATGGCTGACGATTACGGTAGGTTGCCCAAGGGCAGTAAGCAATGCCTTCGTTTGCGCTTGCTCTTCTAGGCCAGGTTCAAACGCATGAAAGACATGATGAATGGTAAACTCGTTCAACAGCTCACTTGCAACTTGTTCACTTGATGTGTGATAGACAAGCAGAGGAATCCCGTAGCTAGCTAATTGGGTTTTTAAATCCTTCAAACTTTCAATGAGAAACCGAAAGCGATATCGACCGATTTTCTTGAATCCCCATTGGGTTTCCTTCAAAACGTCCGTTGGCAAAATGTAGACACCAATGATCGGTAAAGGTTGTTGTTGGGCAAGGGATAACCCAGGATGGTCTTCGATGCGTAAATCGTTTTGAAAGTAGACAAGATTGACGGTTTTCATTTCGGTGATGCTAGATGCTTTTTGGCTTGCGTTAAAAGCGCAGCTTGTTGGTCTTTTGGCATTTTTTCAAAGACTTTCACCATCATACCCATGCGCGGATTTTTTTCTAATTGGGATTTTTTGCTGGCGATGTAATGCCAGTAAAGACTATTAAAAGGACAGGCTTTGTCGCCCGTTTTTAGCGTTACTTGATATTGACAATGATCGCAATAATCCGACATTTTATCAAGGTAGGCACCACTGGCAATATATGGTTTGGTGGCCATTTTGCCACCATCAGCATGCAGTCCCATTCCTAATACATTCGCGGCAACCACCCATTCTGAAGAATCAATATACATTTCGTTAAACCATTGATTTAATGCTTGTGGGGTTACTTCCGCTAAGTTGGCGTAATTGCTTAGTACCATTAATCGTTGAATGTGATGGTTGTAAGCGTGGGCAATCGTTTCTTGAATGGTGGTAGATAAGCAGTGCATCGAGGTTTGCCCAGTATAAAAGAAGGCTGGTAAAGGTTGGCGATGGTGAAAATGATTGACCGTTAAATAACTTGGACCCAAGGATAAATAAACTCCACGAACATATTCTCGCCAGCCAAGAATTTGGCGAATGAAACCTTCAGTCGCGGCTAATGGCGCTTTCCCTTGCCGATAAATTTTTTCCGCTGCCTTGATCACCTCTAATGGGCCAAGTAAGCCAAGGTTAATTGAACTAGAAATTAAAGAATGAGACATCCAAGGTTGATCGGTTAACATCGCATCTTGATGATCACCAAACGTTGAAAGTCGATGGTTTAAAAAATATTTCAACCCTTTTAAGGCATCTTCACGGGTCACCGGATAAGCAAAATCTTGGCAGGTGCCAGGATGGTCGCTAAACCGCCTTGCCACGTCTTTACTTAACGCTAGCGTCATCGCATCGGGTGTAAACCAAATGGGAGGAATAAACTGAAGGTCTTTGCTAGGGCCTTTACGATTTTCTTGATCATAGGAATATTGCCCACCTTCGGGTGCATTGCCTTGCATTAAGATGTTAAATTGTTGCCGGAATTGGCGATAAAGGGGATCAAGTTTCCACGATTTATGGTTTGGTAATAAGGTTGACCATTGCGTTGCCGGGATTAAAAAGAGTGGATCTTCAAGGATGGTGACGTGAGGATGCTGCTGAATCCAAGCTTGTTCATAAAAATTAGTGGGACGAAAGACCAACACATGATCAAGCGATTGGTAAATAGATAAAAAGGATTTACTTTTTAAGATACGGATCTTCAATCCTTGCTTAGAATAAAACGCTTGATAATGATGCATCGCACTTAAGTGCAAGAGAATGCGTTGTTGATGATAGCGATAGTATTGCCATTGGTCATTCGAATCAATCAAAACAATCTCATCGATTTTCCCTTGAGTTTGTGCCACCTCAAGATAGGTCGGATGCAGTTGATGGGAGAATAAAAGTAACGAGCGTTTCATCCCCTTCAATGTAGCACAAGTAGTATCATAGGGGCATATGGATGCTATCCAGAAAGTGGCGTTAGAAACTTTAGCGAAGGCGATGGACGTTGCTCGTCAACGCTTCCAACCTCCTCGCCCATTCATTACCTTAAGTTTTGGGATGTCCCTCGATGGAAAAATTGCCACACGTACAGGGGATTCAAAATACATTTCTTCACCAGCAACCCGTGAATTTGTTCATGAACTAAGACATCTTCACCAAGGCATCTTGGTTGGGATTCGCACGGTTCAATTTGATCATCCGTTATTAACCACAAGACTAGCCAGCGGAAAAGGAAAAGATGCCCATCGAATTATTTTGGACTCAAAGTTTGCGATTGATGTCAATGAACCGATTCTCTCATTAAAGAGCGAAGCAAAAACCTGGATTGTCACCAAAGCAAACCAGGACCGTAATAAAATTAACCATCTCCTCTCACTTGGTGTTGTCGTCTTAGAAGATCCAACCGCCGGTCCCCATATCGATTTACCTTGGTTGATGCAAACCTTATTAACAAGGGGCATCGCCACGTTGATGGTCGAAGGAGGTGGCACGATTCATGAAAGTTTTATTCGTCACCAATTTTTTGATCGCATTTACGCTCAAGTTTCACCCATCCTTATTGGTGGAGTGGACGCCAAAACACCCGTAGAAGGATTAGGATTTGCCTCAATAAAGGAAGCAAGTCGTGTAGCATTTAGCAACCATTTTAAAACTGATAGGGATATAATCTTAGTTGCCGAAAGAAACCCTGAGGAAACGATTTAAAAAATGTTAAAATTTTTATCCGTTATTGACGCAATCCATCACCTTAAACAAGGGGATAAATTATTGCTCGTCGATGATGAAAAACTTGATTCCCCAGCCCATTTTGCTCAGTTTGCCTTAAGCGCTGTGCAACACAAAAAAATATTAGACCAACATCAAGTCCCTGGGATGGTGATGTTGGCGTTAGGGTTTGATAAATATGCCGCGGTCTCTAATTCTTTAAAAGACGCCAACAATGATTTTATTATTCCGATGGTCACCCTTGGCACACCGAATCTTGGTTATGCCTTAAACCATACATTCTTTGAAACGTTGATTAAAAAACTGACTCAACACGATGCCACCCACGAAGACTTTCGTTTTGATGTTGGGTATCAAACCTTTCCTGTTAAACTCGGTGGCACCCTAAAAAAAGCCTCACCTTTAGAAGCGATTGTGGATTTAGCTTATTTAGCAAAAGAAGAACCGGTGGGGATTTTAACCCCAAGCTGTGATGAAGTTGGCAGAATGTTAACTGGTGAGCAAATTCACCAAAGCAAAGAAGAATTGAAAGCCTTATCCATCGCTGACTTAATCGCCTTTCGTCGGCAACAAGAATCTTACATTGAACGGATTGCTACCGCGGATATGCCCACCAAACATGGAGTCTTTAAGATGGTAGGCTTCGTTAACAAATTGAATGGTGAACACCATGTTGCGTTAGTCAAAGGTGATGTCACCACATCTGAACCTGTATTGGTTCGGGTCCATTCCGAATGTTTAACTGGCGATGCCTTTGGTTCGCAACGTTGTGATTGTGGTCAACAATTGCAAGCAGCATTAAAACGCATTGAAAAACAAGGGCGTGGTGTGTTACTTTATATGCGCCAAGAAGGTCGCGGGATCGGTCTCATTAACAAAATTAGAGCCTACGCCCTTCAGGATATGGGTTTAGATACGGTCGAAGCGAATTTAGCTTTAGGCTTTCCTGAAGACTTACGAGAATACGGCATCGGCGCTCAAATCCTCAAACAACTTGGCATTACCCAAGTGAGATTGATGACGAACAATCCAACCAAAATTCGCTCCTTATCTGGTTTTGGGATTGAAATTGTCGATCGTGTGAAGATTCAATTGAATCACCATGAACGCACCGAGTTTTATTTAAAGACCAAACAAGAAAAAATGGGCCACATGCTCAAATTTAAAGCAAAGTCAAGAACCCCCAAGGCTTGAAAACGCTTTTTCACCAAGTGGTTTGATGCGTATGGATTTTATTTACCCTTGATTGGGAATAACGTTGTCATTACCTTTGTCCTCATGTCCCTGCTCGCACCTACGGTGACCATCTGGGATGTGGTGGTTTTTTCGTTGGCAGTTCCTTTAGGATTTGTTATGATAAATTTGCTCATGGTGGTCTATCAAGAACGCCTAGAGAAAACCAGTAAAATTCCTGGACCGTTTCAAGGCTTGAGTATCACCTTTATCTTACTCGCTTTGATCGCAATGGCTTTACTCGGATTTGGAGGATAAACCCATGGATGCAATCTTAAGATTTGTACTCGGCATTGGCGTCATCATCGTTTTGATTGGCGCGTATGCCTTTGTCACAAATGTCCGTAAAAAAACCATCGCCGCTTCAACGATGGAAAGCTGTGACACGACCCCTCAAGGTGGTTGCTGTGGCAATCATGACGCGTGCAGTTTTGACGCGAAAGTGCAAAAAATTGATGGGGCGAAATAACCCTTTCACCTTGTTATTTACTCTTTTATCCTTGATAATTTGACTAGGTGAACCCTAGTCTTTTTTTATGAAAAAAATCTTCGCATTAAAGAAAAAACCTGGTGATGTTTATGCCTTTTCCATCTTGATGATGGTCTTATCGATGTTGATCGTGTTCACGAATATCTATAATCGTCCTGGTGGCGATTTATTTGTCTCCGTCTATATTGAAAATCAATACATTGAACAATACTCCCTTTATACCGAACAAGAGATTCGTTTTTCTCAATCCACTTATCCAGTATTATTAGGCGATATTGTCCTTGCGATTGAAGCTGAACGCATGCGGATTGTCGAAGAAACGTCTCCGTTAAATATTTGTTCCCAGCAAGGATGGGTAGCAACTCCTGGGTTACCGTTAATTTGTGCGCCGAATTATTTTATGGCGGTCATTGAGGCGGCAAGATCATGAACCATCAACGGATTCAAAAACTTACGCGACTGGCGATGTTACTTGCTTTGGGTGTGTTATTGAATTATGCAGAAGCGGTATTATTACCCACCGCGTTTATTGCGCCAGGAGTGAAACTAGGCATTGCCAATACGGTCGGATTAATGGTGCTTTACTTAGAAGATGATCAAACCTTTTTCTTTTATGGCTTCATGCGGGTACTGATGACAAGTTTATTTACCGGATTTGGGTTTAATTTTTTGATTGCCCTCAGTGGTTGGTTCATCGCCTCGCTTGCGGTGATGTTGGCCAAAAGCAACCAACAACTTTCAATCTTTGGTTTATCGATAGTGTCTGCTGTGCTTCATGGGGTTGGACAGATTTTGATGGTGATGGTCCTTTATCAATCGGTTTTCATGTTGAATTATTTACCCGTGCTCATCGTGTCGGGTTTGATGGCCGGGTTACTCGTTGCCAGTGTCAGTCAACAAGTGTTGTTGCGACTTGAAAAAGGGTTACGATGAAAACAATCTTCACTTGGATTCAACAAGCCCTTTCTTTAAAAGAACGTTGGGTGCTTGGCATTAGCACGGTGATCTCTGCGTTAATTTTATCGTCGCTATTTTGGTTAACACCAGTCGAACAAGGGGTGAATCCTTATCAATTGCTCGCGTATAACATTGATGTCTTTGATCGGAACAATACCAAACTTGATCCATTCTATACAATCTTTTTTGCTAATTACGAAGCAAAAGCATCCGCTGAAGAAAAGGCTGGCGTCACCACCTTTTTAGAAACATGGGTTACTTTGTTACATCGTTATGCAGACCGCCACCATGAATTTGTCGATGACCAAAATCAGCTCGTTACCAATTTAAAAATGCTTAACGAAAGTTTAGGCTCAGACCAATGGTTAACCATTGATGCCGTTTTTTATGATTTACTCAGTGAAGCGAAAGCGATGACGTTATTCACCGGTGGCGCATTTAATATGTTCATTGGCGCTGTATCGGATTATTGGGATGCGTTGTTAGATAATCCGCTTTACCTATTTCAATATCGTGAAAAAGATCCTGCTTATCAACCGCTTGCGAGACAGACTTTAGAAGCCTTATTAAGTTATGTGCCCCTCGCACCTGTCGATATCGAAGCGACCCTATCCTTAAGAGAAGTTGCCGGTCAATTCCAAGTGAAATTCAATCCGTTTAACGGCGCGCAAGTTGGCGATTTAAAAATTACGTTAGGGGCAATTGCCAAAGGCTTCGCCAATGACATCATGGCCGATGGTCTTGCTGATTTAGGGTATACACGTGGGTATATTTCCAATGGGACAAGTTCGATTACCACCATGGGGCCACGTTATGGGAATACGGCGTACCGTTGGCAAGTCACCTCTCCGCATCCTTCGGCGAATCTTGCGTTCACGATTGAAAAACCTGGTCGGCATAGTTTATCCACCTCCGGGGCGTACAATGGCTTTTATATTCCCATGGGTAGCACTAAGGTGCTTCGTCACCACATCATTGACCCGCATACCGGGTACCCTTCTAAACAAGCGATTGAACTCAACGTGATCTCTTCAACTTATCCCGCCGCTCGCTTAGATGCGTTGTCGACTGCGATGATGACCATGAGTAAAAATGAAGCAATGACCCTAAGACAAACCATTATGAATCAGGGATTTGATTTAGAAATGGCGTGGATTGAAGTGATCGACAACCGAGTTGCCGTCGCCTATAGCGAAGGTTATCAAAACCTCATGCAACGCGAAGCAAACGTCAAATATACTCGTTTATGAAAAGGATTTAAGCCTTTTCATTAAAATTAAAGATTGTGGATTTGCATCCTATCTTTGACAATATAGATGTAGAAAAAAACATTCTGAGGGAGGAATGGTATGAAAAAAATAAATTTAGTTGCCGGTGTTGGTCTCGTCGCGACTGCGATCCTTGCAAGTTGCACCCCTGCGGTGGTAACGGAAGTCGGGATAGGATATGGGCTTGTTCATAAACATTATGTAGGCATGACCACCATTACCACTGAAAACGATGTGGTGACTGAAGTCAGTTTTGAAGAATACTTCTTACCTTATAGCTGGGCAAAAGTGATCGCACCAGAAGGAACTGCCAATACAGCTACTGTAAAGACGACTTCCCGGACCTCAAATGAAATTGTTTCCACAATTTATGCTGAACATGTCAAAATTGGCGATAAAACCTTTACCATCGAAGTGACGGGTGAAGAAGGTTCACAAACCTTTAAATATAAGTCCGAAGGCATCGCCGACATTGATGCTTGGGTTGCCACCGAAGCCAATGCGAAATGGTATGTCGAACAAATTGAAGCGGAAGCCTTTGGTTTCGTCGATGCTTCTGGTGTTGCGATTACGGACTTTGTTCTCGCGGATAGTTCCGCTAAAAATGCGATGACCAAATCTGCCTCTGGATATTGGCCGGTTGGTTCAGGAGGCTTAGGTTGGGCTGCTAACATGGCTGCGATTGAAACGATTATGGTGGGTTCCACCATGGATTTTGATCCCGCTGATTTTACCAAATCGACCAGTGAACCATTAGTATGGGGTAATGGTGAAATTACTACCGGTGCAACCTTAACGGATTTCAAAGATTACGTTGCCCTTGGTTTACGTGCCTACGCAAACCGTACCGTTTTAGAAGCTTAAGTTGTTTTTATCCAAACCTGGTGTTTTTTCCTCCACTAGGTTTTTCTTTTGATTGAGTGTCGCGGTTGCATTTGTTAAAATGAATCACGGAGAATCGTATGATTATTGATCAAATTAAGGCATCCAAAGTAGAAGCGATGAAAAAACGTAATGATGCGGCAAAAGGAATTTTATCCTTGGTCGCGGATCGCTTTCTTCTCCAATCGATTGAAGCCAAAACCACGGGGAAAACCTTAGGTGATGTTGAGATGATTGCCATCTTAATGAAAGTCGGGAAAGAATTAGAAGATGAACGCAATACCTACTTACAAAATGGCGCAAGTGATCGCGTTGCCAATATTGATCAACAAATTGCGGTCCTCAAACAATTTCTTCCGCAATTATTATCCGCGGATGACATTCGCGCCGAGATTGCCAAATTAGCAGACCAATCCTTACCAAGCATCATGAAGCACTTCAAAGCTAACTTTGCTGGTAAAGTCGATATGGGCTTGGTGAATCAAATCGCCAAGACAAAGTAACGCTAGGGGTGTAGTTGAATGGCACAACTACGGTCTCCAAAACCGTCGATGGGGGTTCGATTCCCTCCGCCCCTGCCAAATGTCAAATTAACCACGCAAGTGGTTTTTTTCTTTGATGGAACCACTTAAGTTAACCCTTGTGGATACCGAATACCCCTTTACTGGATTCAGCCATACCCGGCCGAATGCCCGTGCCTTGTTGATGAATGATCAAGGTTTATTTGCCTTTCATCATATTCTTGCCACAGATAAATTTGGCAAACGTGATTATTTAGAAACCCCAGGCGGTGGCCTTGATGAGGGTGAAACACCTGAACAAGCGGTGATTCGCGAAGTAGAAGAAGAATGCGGATTGACGTCTACGATCATCACCAAGATTGGTTTCATTGAAGATGGGTACCATCTCATCCAACGTAAAAATATGAATTATTATTTTTTTGTGAAGGTGAAGGGTGAAGGTAAACGGCATTGGACCCCACAAGAACAAACCTTGATCCATGCGTTCCATTGGTTAACGCTTGAAGAAGCAAAAGCATGGTATGAACGGTTACCCAATCACGGAATTAGTCAACTGATTAAACAACGAGAATTACCAGTCATTCAATGGTTAATAACATACCTAAAAACGAATTCAAGTAAATGAGTTTGCTTTACTTTAGGTTGAGAAATTAGTAAGATAAAACAGCACATCATGGCGATCGTGGTGAAGTGGTTAACACACCTGACTGTGAATCAGGCATGCGTGGGTTCGAGCCCCATCGGTCGCCCCAAATGGAAGCAAAACCGACTCTTAGGGTCGGTTTTTTATTTGGGTTGACCATTGATTGCTTCCTAACGTTGCTTTAAGGGATGGCTTTTGAGATGATGATAAAGATGAAAAAAATAAAACGACCACAGTCCTTAGGTGAAGAAATCGCCAACGCCATTTCACATGGGATTGGCGCTATTTTTGGCATTGTTGCCTTTATTTTAATTTTAGTCGCAAGTAATTCTTGGCAGGATTATGTGTCAGGGACGATTTTCTCTTTAGCTATTTTTCTATTGTTTATTTCCTCCACCTTATACCATGCATTTCCTTCAAACTTAGGCGTGAAACGTTTATTTAAACGATTTGATCACATTTCCATTTATTTATTAATTGGCGCAAGTTTTTCCCCTTTACTCCTGGTAGTCGCTGACCAACCTTTTGGTCTCATTTTCTTTGTCGTGCAATGGGTGATCATTATTTTAGGAATCGTCTTTAAAGCGGTGTTCATTGATCGTTTACAAGTTTTGCATGTAGTCATGTTTTTATTGTTAGGATGGTCAGCGTTATTAATTTTAGGTCAATTTGCAAAGTTACCCCCGATGGCGTTTTATTTAACCGTGTGGGGTGGGATTGCTTACTCCTTAGGGGTGGTTTTTTACGCGCTCAGTCGGAAGTTTAAATATGCCCATTTTGTTTGGCATTTATTTGTCCTCGCGGGTGTGGTGCTCCATTTCATCGCAAATTATGGTTTTATCTATTTTCCAAACTAAAGTTACAAATTAAATTAAGAAGCGTATAATCTTTTCGGTGGATGGTGAAGAACGACTATGATAGCAAATATTCTCTCGGAAAATGATTACAATTTAATGCTTGGCTTGACGGTTATTCTTTTAACCGGTTTATTGTTTGGTAAACTCGCCAAGTGGTTAAATATTCCCAATGTCACGGGGTATTTATTGGGTGGTTTCCTCATTGGTCCAGGTTTTCTTCGGTTATTTTTTCCTGCGTTTCCTGGCGTGATTGGTGAAGACTTTATCCATGCATTAAAAATCATCGCTGACATTGAACTTGCCTTTATTGCCTTTTCTATCGGGGCAGAATTTAAACTTGAATATTTAAAGCGTTTAGGGCCTGCACCGGTGATCATTGCCATCCTCGAATCCTTTTTTGCGGTGGTCTTTATCACTTTAGGTTTAGTTGCCTTTGGTTTCCCGCTTTATCTTGCCCTCGCTTTTGGTGCAGTCGGTGGTGCAACCGCCCCTGCGGCAACGGTGATGGTGATTCGCCAATATAAAGCGAAGGGCCCGTTAACCGAAATGATTTATTCAGTCGTTGCCCTAGATGACGCGAGTGGCTTAATTTTCTTTGGGATTGTCACGGCGATCATCAAAATTCTTACCGGTCAAAGCACAGGTGATCTTGGCTGGTTAATTGCCTTACCGGTTTTAGAAATTTTATCGTCTATTCTTTTTGGGGCCCTGTTAGGTTTTGCGTTAAAGTATTTAACCAATTGGTATACCGGTCGGGGTAACCGGATTGCGGTTGTCATCGCTTTGATTTTCTTATCGATTGGCGTTGCACGTTATGTCAATGGCACCTTTAACTTTGGTTTGTCTAGCTTAATGGCAGGCATGGCAATGGGAATGGTTTACACGAATGTTTCCAAGCATGTGGATGCAGTGATGCCGCTAGTAGAACGCATCACCCCTCCGTTTGTGATTATGTTTTTTGTGCTGTCTGGCGCGGATATTCAACTTGGTAACTTTAACTTCGCTGCCTTGGCGATTCTAATCATTTATTTGATCTTCCGAGTTGGTGGGAAAATCTTTGGAAGTTACCTCGGTGCGCGTATCTCTAAAGCTGGTAAACAAGTAGAAAAGTATTTAGGTTTTGGTCTATTACCTCAAGGTGGAATTGCCTTGGGGTTATCGATTTTAATGTTGGATATTATTCCTACAGACTTAGGGCTGCCTTATGATGGTGGCTTATTAAGGGTGGTCGTCATTGGCGCGGTCTTTATCTCCGAAGTCTTTGGACCGATCCTATTAAAAGAAGTTTTGATCAAAGCCAAAGAAGTGCAAGTGATGAAGTGATACACTAAAGGAGAAAACAATATGAAATTATTAATGTATGTCTTGAGTCATGTGGAAAAATTACAAACGTTATTAAAGGAATTTAATACCGCGGGTATTTCTGGTGCGACGATCATTGATTCCAGTGGGATGGGTCGCGAACTTTCTGAACGCGATGAATTTTCCATCTTTGGGTCGATGCGCGCTTTAATTGATCAAAATAATAAAACGACCAAAACCTTATTTATGGTCGTGGAAGATGATGAAGTGAAAAAAGTGGAAAAGGTGATTGAAAAAGTGATTGGTGATTTGTCAAAACCTGATCAAGGCATTTTATTCACCGTACCCTTAGATTACGTTAAAGGGTATAAGAAGAAAAAATAAGATTGTTTAAAGAATAAAATGAAAAACGCCTGAGCTTCAGGCGTTTTTTTGTGGTTCGGTTAAGCACTCACACGTGGCAAATAGTAATCAAAGAAATCTTGCATCGCTTGGTTATGATAAGGCTTAAGTAAATCGCGAAGCGCTGCAGTTGACGTATGCGGGGCTAATTCAAGTTCGGTTAAATTTAAATCGGTAAAAGCCAAAGGGCGGGTGCCATCAAAATAGGTCCGGGTTAAACGGGTGGTCCAATTCCCTTCTGCATCGCGACTGGAATCATTATAGGTCACCACCATATCTTCAATGATGCTCGGGTTTATTTGAATCGATTGGCCATTGGTATTGATAAACATAAAGGTTGGCACGAATCCAGTGTGATAACCAAATGTGGTATTCAAAACATTATCCATCCCATAATTGGTTTTAAACTCGGCCCATCCTGGGGTGTTATTCCCTGTGGT
>JBMTFA010000009.1:0-15540 GCA_049433705.1 Bacilli bacterium | reverse complement strand
CTGGTTGTTGCATGCGGCTAATCCGTAATAAAACTCGTTCAGCAATTCGTTCCACAGCGACCACTTCACCGATTAACTGGTTTTGTTGGTTGTGCACTTTCATCCCAATGAGTTCATCAAAGAAATAAGTGCCTGCTTTTAAACGGATGTCCTCTTTTGCGGCATATAAGTAAAGGTTCATCCAAATTTTCACTAGGTTAATATCAAGGTAATTGACAAATTGAACAAAGGTGAGTTCACCTTCATGATAAGCATGATGCACGGTAAGAGGTAAATACTGACCATTGATTTCCAGGTACACGGTTTTGCCTTTACGAAATCGCAGCAAAGGAAAATCGGTTAAAGAGGCAACTTTTAATTCTCCCTTTAATCCGCGTGTATTGAGAATTTTTCCAATGGTGAGTAAGGTTGGTTCCATAACAAAAAACCGAGGGATTTATTCCTCGGTTGTCGTCTTTTCAAATGCTTCGAATTTAAGATGGACACGGCGGTTATCAATCTTACCTGCAATCGATAAGACTTCTCTAAGGGCATCGGCGATGACGCCTTTGCGACCAATGAGACGCGAGGTATCTTCGCCTTCGGCGACGATGAGTAAAGTCAGATCACGAGGATTATCATTTGGTAGTTCGCGGATTAAAATCGCATCTTTATTTTCCACGAAATCATCAACGAATGCGTGAATAATTGCTGCGTAATCCATGGTTACTTACCTTTTTTCGCTGCGATAAATTTTGCAATAATCCCTTTGGCTTTAAATAACGTCTTGACGGTGTCAGACACTTGCGCGCCTAAACCTAACCATTTTAAGGCGATGGCTTCATCAATGGTGGCTTCTGTGGCGGGTTTTTGTGGATTGTAAAAGCCAACTTGTTCCACATAACGACCATCACGGGCGTAGCGGGAATCGGCGGCGACGATACGATAGGAAGGATCAGCGTGACGACCGGTACGGGCTAAACGAATTTTAACTGCCATAAATCTCTCCTTTTTGAGTACGTCTATACTTTAAGACAAGTGGATTTATCTGTCAAGGATTTTCCCTTACCACCCCTTCGCTAATTTCGTTGCAAGTTAAAAAGGGATTTGATAAGATAGGAAGGCGCTTAGCGCTAGAAGTGGTCCACTATGGTCACAATGCATATGAACACTTTGACAAACACGATGAAGGAGGCAGATGATCATGAATCAAAAACTCGTGGATCAAATTACGGCCGAACAGCTCAAAAAAGATGTCCCCAGCTTTAAATCAGGGGATACCGTCAAAGTGATGGTCCGGATTATCGAAAGTGGTAAGGAACGTTTACAAGCGTTTGAAGGGGTTGTCGTTGCCCGTAAGGGTAGTGGCATCAACGAAAGCTTTACCGTTCGGAAGATGTCCAGTGGGATCGGTGTGCATCGGATTTTCCCGATTCACGCGCCAACCGTTGCGAGCATTGAAGTCTTAAAGAAAGGGAAAGTACGTCGTAATAAATTGACTTACTTAACCAAACTTTCTGGTAAAGCCGCTCGGATTAAAGAAATCCTAGAATAAGCTTACCTAAATTAGATTGTGACAATCAAAGATTCCCCCTGGGAATCTTTTTTGTTTACCGATAAAGAAGTGATTATAATAGATGGGATGAAATACCTACCAACTTGGGTAAAGAAAACCCTCGCGATTGTCTCGCAATTAATCTTTATCATGCTCATCCTCGCGGGTGGGCTTGTCATTTTCCATAACTTTTATTTCACGCCGATAAAAATTGTAGGCAGTTCGATGGAACCAACCTTAATCAATCAAGAATTTGGGGTCATGGACCAAAGTGAAAGTGCCATTAATGGACTAGAACGATTTGATATTGTCATTGTCCAACAACAACCCTCCGTCGATCGATATTTGATTAAACGATTGATTGGCTTGCCAGGAGAAACGCTTAAGCTTGAAGCGGATGGAAGGTTATTCATAGATGGCATGTTTGTTGATCAGTCCTTTATTCCTACGGAGAACTTTCTTGATAAAACCTGTGTGAATCCTAACGCGATTGGATGTAACACGATTACCCTTGATGAAGAGAGTTATTTTGTCATGGGTGATAACCGTGGTTACTCGACTGACTCCCGAGTCTTTGGACCGATTGTTCGTGATCAATTAATTGGTCAATTGTTTGCGATTGAAGGCATGTGTTTAGGGCACACAAACTCCTCACAAAATGATGATCCGGATACTTGTGGGACTCGTCAATATATTTGGCCGAGGATTTATGCATGAACCTCAAACAAACGCATTGGTATCCTGGCCACATGCACAAGGCCGTTCAGGCCATTCAAGAAAAGCTTAAATGGATTGATTTGCTCGTCGTCGTTTTAGATGCACGCGCGATGCAAGCGTGTTTAACCGTTCCCTTAACCAGTCAAAAACCCACCCTGTTTGTCGTGAATAAAAAAGATTTAGCGGATGATCGCATCACCCAATCAAATATCCAAACATTAAAACAATCAGGATCTCACGTCGTGTTAACCGCAGGGAAACAATCTGGTTCACGAACTCAGTTATTGAAGGCTTTACATAAGTTAGGGGAACCCATTTGGCAAAAACAAGTGGCGAAAGGTGTCAAACGTCAAGCCCTTAAAGTGATGATCACTGGGGTTCCCAATGTCGGCAAATCAACCATCATTAACCTTTTAGCAAAACAACGTAAAGCTGTCACCGAAAATCGCCCAGGAACGACTCGCGGTCAACAATGGATTAAATTGGATGAATTATTGTTGCTCCTCGATACACCTGGAGTCTTACCACCTCGATTTATCAGTCAAACTATCTCAACCCAGTTAGCATTGATCGGATCGATGCCATTAAAACAAATGCCTTTAAAATCCCTTGCCTCTTATTTATATGCATGGTTAAAGCAGTCCTATCCTAACGTGTTAACAACTCAAGATGGTGTGATGCCTATTGATGAAGCAGCCTATTTTAATAATTATGGCCAAAAACGTGGCTGGATGATTAAAGGACAACTCGATGAAGATCGAGTCTACCAAACTTTTATTAAATCTTTTCAGGATGGTCTACTAGGACCGATTTCTTTACCGACGATTGCTGATGAAAAAAAACATTGATATCGATTATTACGCGCAAGGCTATCGTGTCATCGCCGGTTGTGATGAAGCCGGTCGTGGACCGATTGCTGGACCGGTGGTGGCCGCGGCGGTCATCTTGCCCCCTAATTTTGTTGATGCCCGCATTCATGATTCGAAACAATTAACGCCTGGGTTAAGAGAAACCTTATTTACCCTCATTCAAACAAACGCGCTCGCGTATGCGATTACGGTAATCGATGTGGCAACCATTACCAAGATCAATATTTTAGAGGCGTCACGGTTGGCGATGGAAAAAAGTTTAGCGAAATTAAAGGTAACCTATGATGTGGTGTTATCGGATGCGATGAAACTACCCAAACAAACCGTTCCCGTCTTTCCTTTGATTCATGGGGATGCCTTATCACAAACGATTGCCGCAAGTAGCATCCTCGCCAAAGTCACTCGAGATCGCTTGATGGATGAGTTACACGTCCGTTTTCCCCATTTTGCTTTTGCCGAGCATAAAGGCTATCCTACCCCCAAACATCTTGCCTTGTTAAAACAACATGGACCGATTCAAGACGTCCATCGTCCCACCTTTGGTCCAGTGAAGAAAATCTTACAAGCGTCCGTTTCCCTCTTGCCTCGTTAAGATTGGTTTTTCTTCTCTACTTATAGATAGAGGAGTATAAAGCCATGTTAAAAGGCAGAGAGATTATTATTTATTTAGCGATAAAATACGCGGGTGACTGGAACGCGATTTATCAAGCGATTAAACAAAAAGAACTCGTTGATGAAAACCAAGTCACAGAAACCTTAAAGAGCATTAAATGTGAGATCGTCACCATAATTGATCCCACGTATCCTGAGTCATTAAAAAAGATCTATAAACCTCCATTCGTGCTGTTTTATTATGGGGATTTAAATTTAATCCAAATGATGGAAAAGACCATTGCGGTCATCGGATCTAGACAAGCATCCACCTATGGATTAACCATGACAGAACAAATTACGGCATCTTTGGTCGATGAAGGTATGATGATTGTTTCTGGTTTGGCCTATGGTGTGGATATTAAGGCACATGAAACGGCGATTGCCCATCAAGGGAAGACGATTGCCATTCTTGGGTCTGGCATTGATGTATGTTATCCCAAGGAACATCACGCGACCTATCACACCATCAAAAAAGACCATTTACTGATTAGTGAATATCCACAAATGACGCCAGCGAATAAAGATCATTTTCCTTGACGAAATCGACTGATTGCTGGATTAGCGCGAGGCGTGTTTGTTGCCGAAGCGAAAAAAAGAAGTGGCACCTTAATTACGGTTGGCTATGCCTTATATTTAGGTAAAGATGTGTATGTGTTACCGCATCAGGCCAATACGGATAATTCGACGAATCAACTCATTAAAGATGGTGCAGTACTGGTGGAATCAGGCCAAGATATTCTTGAACATTTACTAGGATCACAGGAAAAAGAAAAAGCGATGCGTCTACACCCTGAACCCGAGAAAAAATTTATTTAGTTCTTTACTAAATAATAAGAAGTATGAAAGTAATTTGAATTGACAATTTTACTTTTCATAAGATAATGAGAAATGTTTAGGAGCATCCATGGATATTTTAATTATTGTTGAATCACCGACGAAAGAAAAAAGTTTTGCGAAGTATTTAAAAGACCAAAAAGATCATTATCATATTGCCTCAAGTAAAGGGCATATTCGTGATCTTTCGATTTCTGGTGTCGGTGGATTTGGCGTTGATATTACCAATGGTTTTAAACCAACTTATCGGATCATTAAAGGTAAAGAAGAGATTGTTAAAGAATTAGAAAAGGCCGCCAAGAAAGTTGATAAAGTCATCCTTGCGACTGACCCTGATCGTGAAGGCGAATCCATCGCTTGGCACTTAGCCGATACTTTAAAACTCGATGTGGAAAAAACGGAGCGCATTGAGTTTTATGAAATTACCAAAGATAAAATTCTTCAAGCATTAGAAGCACCCCGAAAAATTAATCTTGATATGGTGCAATCCCAAGAAGCGCGGCGCATTCTTGATCGGATTGTTGGGTTTATGCTTTCCAAGATTCTCAATAAAAAAGTTTATGCCCCTGCTGGTGGACGGGTCCAATCCGTTGCCCTTCGGTTTGTGATTGAACGGGAATTAGAAGTGCTCGCCTTCGTCCCGCAAGCTTATTTCACCATTGAAACTGAAGCAACGACACCGACGCAAGCTTTACCCTTAGAATTGGTGAGTTATCAAAATCAATCGCTTAAAAATATGGATGATAAAACGGATCCTGCTGGTTATCGAAAGATGATTCCTATCAGCACCGAAACAATTGCTAATGATTATCAAAGTAAATTACCAAGTGAAGTGAAACTGATAGACGTCACGATTACCTCGAAGAAAAAAGAATCCAAAGCCGCTTTTAGAACCTCGACCTTACAACAAGAAGCAAGCTCCCATAAAGATTTACGTTTCTCTCCGCAACGAACCCAATCCGTTGCCCAATCCTTATATGAAGGGGTGACCATCGGCGAAGAAAACGTCGGGCTTATTACGTATATTCGTACCGACTCAGATCGCTTATCAGATGTCTTTATTGCCGAAGCCAGTGAGTACATTAAGACGAATTTTGGTCCTGAATATTTGTCGGACAAACCGAAAGCGAAAACTGCTATCTTACAAAGCCAAGATGCTCACGAAGCGATTCGGCCCACCAGTTTAGCAAGAACGCCAGCGATGATGGAAGCGTATTTGACCCTGGATCAATTAAAGTTATATCGCTTAATCTATGCGCGGACGCTTGCTTCGTTAATGACGGCAAAGAAATATGATGTGACCACGTATGCATTCCAAGGGGGCGACTTTACCTTTAAAGCGCAAGGATCCGTCGTGACCTTTGATGGGTATACCAAAGCTTATCCTGTCGTGGAAGAAGATGAAGGTAGTCAATTACCGCAATTATTCAAAGGCCAAAGTTTTCCTTTGGTTTTTAAAGAAATTAAAGCGCATACGACTTCAGGTCCTTCCCGATATTCGGAAGCCAAACTCATTCAAGAAATGGAATATCGCGGCATTGGTCGACCATCGACGTATGCTGCGACGATTTCCCGTTTAAAAGATCACCATTATGTCAGTGTGAAATCCCACACACTTTATCCCAATCCAGAAGCGCATGCAGCGATGAAATATTTGATGACGTTCTTTGGTTATCTTGTCAATCCAACCTATACTTCGGAAATGGAATTAAAGTTAGATGAAGTGAAAGATGGTGAAGTCACGCGACTTGAACTACTCAATGAATTTTATCAACACTTTAAAACCCAATATGATCAAGCGGGTGAATTACCGAGTGATGACCCTACCCTTCATTTTTATGGCACATGTCCAAAATGTAAACAAGGGACTATCGTTCCTCGGCGTTCTCGCTTTGGGGTTTTCTTAGGATGTAATCGATATCCTGACTGCGAATTTATTTCTAACGATGTTCCACTCCCTTGGATTAAAGAAGATCCTTTAGAAAAAGAAGACAGTGAAGATGAAAATGGGAAAGCGGTGTTCCAATCCAAGAAACCCGTTGCTGAATCCATTGGTAAAGATTGCCCAAAATGTGGCAAACCTTTAATCAAGCGATTTGCGAAACGCGGCGGTCGACCCTTTGTGGGTTGCTCTGGTTTCCCCACTTGCCGTCACTTAGAAAATCTTGATGGTACCGAAATCATTCTCAAAGAACGGCCCGCCAAAAAATCTTTCAAAACTAAAAAAGCAAAAAAAGCCTAAGCAACCTATAATAAAGTTGTGAATCAATCGATCCAAAACTTTTTAGACTATCTCGCGTTGACCCGAAAGTTTTCGCCACAAACGGTGAAAGCGTATGGACAAGATTTAGAGATTTATTTTCGTTTTCTCCTTTCGCAACAGTGGTTATTTGATCAAGTCCATGTCAAAGAAGCACGGCGATTTTTAGCCGATCAAGTAGGACTTGGATTAAAACCGAAGAGTTTAAAAAGACGAGTGGCAACCCTCAAACATTTTTATCAATACTATGTTGATCTAGGGCATTTGAAAATGAATCCCTTCGCCTTGATTCATACGCCGAAGGTGGCGAAAACCTTACCAGAAATCATCGATGAATCTCAAGTCCATCAACTCCTGCAAGATAAATTCAATCACGACTCCACACTCGTCATGCGCAATATCGCCTTAGTGGAACTCATGTATGGATCTGGGTTACGGGCGAGTGAAGTGGTGAACTTAACGATGCAGGATGTTAACCTTCCACAGCGGATCCTTCGCATTCTTGGTAAAGGGAATAAAGAAAGAATCGTGCCCTTAACTAAACCATGCCAACAAGCCATCACCCTTTATTTAAAAGATGTTCGTCCGGTGTTAATTCAAGGATTGGAGACAAGTCTTGTCAGTAACCATGTTTTTTTAAACCATCAAGGCAAACGGTTAACGGTTAGAGGTTTAGAATATATTTTGCAACAACTCGCCAAACAATCGGGGTTAGCGATGGCGGTGCATCCCCATCAACTACGCCATACCTTTGCCACGCAATTGCTTGATAACGGTGCAGATTTAAGGACGATTCAGGAATTATTAGGCCATGCCAGTATTAACACCACCCAAATCTATACCCATGTTTCCAAAGCGGCGTTAATCAAGGAATACCAAGCTGCCCATCCTCGTGCCTTAAAAAAGAAGTAATTATCATTTGATATTGCCCTACTTTGTGCTAAAATAACCCTGCTCTAGCGAAAGTTAGGGACAACACACACCATGAATTCAACTACCATGTCTAACTACGGTTAGGGTGGTTGTCCGAAGTGGTGGAGGCAAAACAAATAGGAGGTTTCACCGATGAGTGAACAAAAAAAGGAAGGCGTTTTACCTGCGGTCAATAGTACCGAAACCAAAGACGCAATGGCCGATGTCGTACGAAGCAGCACTGAACCGATTATTTCGATGAAAAAGCTTGCCGCTGCTGGGGTTCAATACGGACACCAAATGCGCAAGTGGAACCCGAAGATGGCGAAGTATATTTATACCTCGGATCGCGGGATCTACATCGTTGACTTAAAAAAGACCGTCACCAAAATTGAAGAAGCTTACAACAAATTAAAAGAAATCGTCACCAATAAAGGCACTGTCCTTTTTGTGGGAACGAAAAAACAAATCCAAACAGTGATTAAAGAAGAAGCCCTTCGTTCTGGCTCCTTCTATATTAATACGCGCTGGTTAGGTGGAACCTTAACCAACTTCCGTACCATTCTTGGTCGGATTCGTTACTTAAAGGATTTAGAACAACAAGAAGCTGATGGCACCCTTGATCTTTTACCAAAGAAGGAAGCCAATGGTTTACGCAAGATGAAAGAAAAGCTTTTAAAGAACCTCGAAGGGATTAAAGAAATTCGTGGTTTACCAAAAGCGGTCTTTGTGGTTGATCCTACCATTGACCATAACGCTGTCGCTGAAGCGAGAAAATTAAACATTCCCGTGTTTGGGATTACCGATACCAACTGTGATCCAGATGTGGTGGATTATGCCATTCCTGGTAACGATGATGCGATTGGTTCGGTTCGCTTAATTGTACAAACGATCGCCGATGCGATTGTCGAAGCCAAAGGTGGCGTCACCGTTATCGCCTATACCAAAGATGAAGACTTTATCGCTAAAATTGCGGCTTTAAAAGAAGCAAGCAAACCACAAGAACGTAGTTATGGCCCACGTCCCGACTATCGTTCAAGCACGCCTGCTGCTGCGCCAGTAACTGCACCAGTAAGCGCCCCAGTAGCACAACCTGCTCCTGCTGCAGCGCCAGTGACACCAGAAGCCGCACCTGCGGTTGAAAAGAAACCACGCGCGCCTCGCAAACCAAAAATTGAAGCGAAGGAAGAATAAGTCATGGCCGATATCATTGCCTTAATTAAAGAATTACGTGAACGCACGGGTGCGGGGATGATGGACTGCAAAAAGGCCCTCCTTGAATCCAACATGGATGTCGCAAAAGCGCAAGCTTGGCTCCATGAAAAAGGTGTGTTAAAAGCTGCGAAAAAAGCAGACCGCGTTGCCGCTGAAGGATTATCCTTAGTCTACCTTCAAGGTGATTTAGGATTATTGATTGAAGTTAATTGTGAAACGGATTTCGTTTCTCGTGGCGAACCTTTCCGTCAATTAGTAGATGCTACTGCGGCGCTCATCTTAAAAAACCAACCCGCCACTGTTGACGCTGCGGTTGCCTTAACGCAAACCTTATTTACCGAAGCAACGGTCAAGATTGGCGAAAAGTTATCGCTTCGTCGCTTTAGCTTAATTCGCAAACAAGCCAACCAAAGTTTTGGCCAATATGTTCATATGAATGGTGTGGTTGCCAGTTTAGTCTTAGTTGAAGGTGGTAATCCCACTTTTACCGATCAATTAGCGATGCACATCACCGACCGTAATCCTTCCTATCCAAGTTTTGCGGCAGTCCCTGCTTCACTGATCGAAGAAGAAACGACCCTACAAAAGAATTTGGTGAAAGAAGATCCTAAATACGCGAACAAGCCTGAAGCAATCTTAGCCAAGATTGTTGAAGGTAAAGTGAATACAAAATTCAAAGAAGCATCCTTGGATGTTCAGCCCTTTATGTTTTCAGAAACAGAAGAGCCAACCAAAGTCTTCTTAGAAAAAAACAAAACTAAAGTTGTCCAATTCGCTCGCTTCAAAGTGGGTGAAGGAATTGAAAAGAAAGTCGTTGATTTCGCAAGTGAAGTCATGTCGCAAGTTAAAAACACTCAATAAGAGTGTTTTTTTCTCATATCAACTATAATGGAGGAACCATGAAACGCATTGTCATCAAACTCTCAGGAGAAGCGCTTGCCGATAATAAAGAACGCACCATTTTAGAAGCGTTACATTTATCCACCGTTGCCAAAGCGATCAAAACCATTCATGCTTCAGGCTTAGAAGTTGCAGTGGTCATCGGTGCAGGTAACATTTGGCGAGGAAAAATGGCCAACGCGATAGGAATCGAATCCTCCACTGCGGATTACATGGGGATGCTAGGCACCATCATTAATTCATTAGCGTTACAAAGTGCGTTAGAAAATGAAGGGGTACAGTGCCGTGTTCTTTCTTCCATTCACGTTGAACAAGTCGCAGAAAATTATATTCGCCGGCGTGCCATCCGCCATTTAGAAAAAGGCCGCGTGGTGATTTTTGCCGGGGGAACAGGTAGTCCTTATTTTTCAACCGATACCACCGCTTCCTTACGAGCGATGGAAATTCATGCCGATACGATCTTTATGGCGAAAAATGGCGTGCAAGGGGTTTATGATGCCGATCCAAAAACCAATCCCAATGCCAAGTTATTAAAAGATTTAACCTTTGATGAAATGCTCAATAAAAAACTCTCGGTGATGGATTTAACCGCGGTATCGTTGATTAAAGACTCGCCGATTGTCATTCGTGTTTTTGATATGAAAGATACTCATAATTTAGTCAATGTGATCAAAGATGATCGCATTGGGACCACCATTAAAAAAGGAGGCTAACCAGGATGGAAGCAATTGCCTTAGAAGCCAAAGCGGCCATGGAAAAAACCATTGTTGCCCTCCAAACTCAATTTAATACCTTAAGAACTGGTCGTGCCAATGCTGCTTTACTTGATCGGGTGATGGTCGATTATTATGGCGAGCCGACGCCGATTAATCAAATTGCCAGTATTGCCGTCCCTGAACCACGTCAACTCTTAATCAAACCGTATGATAAAGGCGATATCAAAGCGATTATTGAAGGGATTAATAAAGCTGAACTCGGGATTAATCCGGTTGCAGAAGGGGATGCGATTCGCCTTGTGTTACCAGCTTTAACTGAAGATCGTCGTAAGGAATTAGCCAAACAAGCAAAACGGATGGCGGATGAAGCCAAAGTGGCAATTCGTAATATTCGTAAAGATTTCCTCGCATTGGTGACGGATGATGAATATACCGAAGATTTAAAGAAACGCATTGAAGCGGACATGACCAAGGTGTATGACCAAGTGATTAGCCAAATTGATGCTTCATTCTTAAGTAAAGAAAAAGAAATTCTTACGTTGTAAGATTTTTCAATGAACGACCGCAGGGGAAGTTGTATAATTTAACTATGTCAAAATCTCAAGGATCAATTGATCAGCCACCTTTACAACATTTAGCCATCATCATGGATGGCAATGGCCGTTGGGCAAAAGCTAAAGGTTTACCAAGATTAAAAGGTCATCAAGAAGGGGCCAATAGTGTCTTAGAAATCGCCAAAGCAGCGAAAAAGTTTGGCATTCCTTATTTATCGTTATTTGCATTTTCCACTGAAAATTGGTCACGTCCTGCCAGTGAAGTCAATGGGTTATTTAAGTTGTTGAATACTTTTGTAGAAAAATACTTAGCCACCCTCCACGACGATCAAGTTCGTTTGGTCATTTCTGGTGACATGAATGCCTTACCTGCGTCAACCCAAACCTTACTTAAACAAGCAATCAAAGAAACAGAAGGATATACCCGTTATACACTCAACCTATGTGTAAATTATGGCGGGCAAGATGAAGTGGTTCGCGCCAGTAAAAAAGCACTAGCATCCATCCAATCAGGATCGATGAAACTTGAAGATTTATCACCAAAAACGTTTATACAATTTCTTGATGCCCCAAGCCTACCACCGATTGATTGCTTAGTGAGAACCTCTGGAGAACAACGATTATCGAATTTTATGCTTTACCAATGTGCTTATGCAGAACTCGTGTTTGTTTCCAAACCATGGCCGGCTTTCAAAGCGAAAGACTTAGCCAGTGTGATCGAAACCTATCAAGCTCGGCAACGCCGTTTTGGTAAACTATGAACCAAGTTCAACCAGAATTTCAAAAACGTTTTTCTAATCGTGTGGTGGTTGCCCTGATTTTAACTGGAATTGCGATTCCCTCTTTAATCTTAGGTGGATGGTGGATCATCATTTTTTCTACCATTGGTTTATCGTTTGCCGCCCAAGAAATCATGGCGGTCAAACAAGGTACCGTCTATCCATTACCGATTCGCGTTTTTGTTTACATCATGATGGTGGCGATGGTGTTTTATATCTTTATTGAAAATAATCTTCGTAATGCTGGTTTTGACTTTTCGCAATGGTCTTTCTTTTATGGATTAGATGCGGTTGTCATTCCGACGACGCTATTAACCATTCTTGCGGCCACTTTATTTTTCTCATCGATTACCGATGTGCGTTTTAAAGTGCCGGATGCCACCTATTTGATCACGATGGCTGTTTTACTTGCCCTTGCCTTCCAAGGGTTTTTGTTTTTAAGATTTTTTCCCCAACGATTATTTGGGGATGACCGGTCCTTATGGGTGGAATCATCCCTATTACTTTATGCAGGGATCGGGACATTTATGACGGATATTGGCGCTTATTTAATTGGCACGTTCTTTGGTCAACATAAGATGAATGTCCGCGTGTCCAAAAATAAAACCTGGGAAGGTTTTTTTGGTGGTGTGGCGGTTTCTTTTATCTTTTCCTTCGCCTTTGCGATGCTCCTTTCTGCCTCGGGTAATCCCTTATTACCGTTTTTGACACTCAATGAATGGTATTGGATTTTGATCTTATCCTTAGGGATGCCTTTGATTGCTACGCTTGGGGATTTTACCTTTTCGTTAATTAAACGAGAATTTGGGATTAAAAACTTCTCAAATATCCTCGGCGAACATGGTGGGCTTTTGGATCGCATTGATTCCTTTTCGATGGTGTGTCTGACCCTTGCCCTGGTCATTTCCTTGTTATTTGAATTTATTTATTCATTGCCTATTTAGTTTGTCCTGAACCCAAAACAATTTGTTAAAATAAGGGAGTATTTTCTCTCGTGGAGGTGCCGTATGCAAGGTTTAATCTCAACTGTCTTGTTTCTTTTATCTCTTGGGGTGTTAATCCTGATTCATGAATTAGGGCATTTCCTCGTTGCCAAGGCATTCAATGTGTATGTCAAAGAGTTTTCCATTGGCTTTGGTCCGGTGCTTGTGTCGTGGACCAAAGGCGAAACCAAATATGCGTTAAAAGCCTTCCCTTTAGGTGGTTATGTCGCGATGGTGGGAGAAGAAGTTACTCAAGGCGATGATAAGATTCCATTTGAACGTAGCTTATTGGGGATTAGTAAACCTAAGCGGGCTCTGGTGATGTCGGCAGGGATCATCCTCAATTTAGTCTTGGCCTTTGTCTTATTTTTTGCCTCCAATTGGGGTTTTACCCAACGAACCTTAACCAATCAAATGGTGGTCACGAATGCATCGATTGCCAATGTCGCCGGCATCAATGAAGGCGATGTCTTGGTGTTTACGAATCTCAATAACGGATCGATTCCAGTCACCACTGAACAAGGAGAGGCAAGTCATTTTCTTTATTTAAATGATTTTCTAACGTATGAAGATTCCCTTTCGACACTTTTAAGGATTGGGCGAATCGAAGCTGGTGAATTTGTCGCCTATGAAGTGGATAGTCTCAATGATTTTGTTCGCTTTGATTTACCTGTCAGAACGTATAGTGATGGGCAAAACTTTACCGAACGCAGTGTGACGATTACCTTACTTGCCATCAGTACCGAGAATGGGTTTGCTTTGGCTGAATTAGGCGTGACTTTCCGCGTCATTAGCACAGACTATACCTTTACCGAAGCCTTGGTAGAATCCGGGCGCGATTGGTGGCGTGGGGTCACTTTGATTGTCGATACCGTGGTGAATTTATTCCGCGGTCAAAACCTGGATCAAGTCGGAGGCATTGTCGCCATTTTTTCCACCACCTCCTCGATCCTAAATAATTTAGGTTTAGGGTCATATATCTTTATTTGGGGATTAATTTCGGTCAATCTTGCTGTCTTTAATCTTTTACCCTTTCCTGGTTTAGATGGTTGGCATTTATTGGTCATTACGATTGAAGGCATCTTTAAAAAAGAAATTCCCAGTCAATGGAAAAATGTCATCTCCCTCATTGGATTCTTTATCCTGATGGGCTTGATGGTCTTTTTATTAGTGAAAGATATTTTAGCGTTAGCCTTGGTGATCTAAGATGCAAGCGCAGATACAAAGATTTTTACAAACCTTAGGCATCCGCGATGTCGAACCTTTTGACATGCAATTTGAAGCGGTGACAAAAAATCCCCTAAGACCGGAACAATGGGACATGGTTATCACCAAAGATACGCCTTGGACGTACGCGCTTTTGGAACCTTTTTTAGCTGGGATTAGTCAATTAAATTATCCCGTGCAATTGACGTTTACTTATCGCCAAGCACCGAGTTTATCGGATTGCCTGCAGCTATTTCAAGATTGGCATGTCGGCCAATATCGGCAAGCCTATGGGCGTTTACCCAATATTAATGGATCAAGTATCACCTTCACGTATCCAGATGAAGCAACGTTTAATGCTGAAAAATCGATGTGGACTGAAGTCAATGATCTCCTGATATTTTTACAATACCCATTAGTTTTCAAACATAAAATTTCCCCAAGCGCCCCGAAAGTGGATCAAGATAAAGTCGATGCCTTACAAGCACAAGTGAAAGCGGTGATTGCGTCTCGCTTAGAGGAAGAAGAACAAGATCAATTCGTCCGGGAACATCAAGCGCGGATTAAAGAAGCGGAAAGTCAATTGGCCGCCACCTATGAACAAGATGTCAAACAACAAGTGAATGCCGTAGCTAAAAAGAAAATAAAGCAAAAAGGGGACTATGTTCTTACTGCTCTTGGTGATTTAAAACTGAACAGTGGACACGTGGAAGTCGTCGGCAGTATTTACAATTTATTCCGGCGTGAGTTTAATGGAAACCTCGTCGTTCGCTTTGTCCTTGCCGAGGGTTCACAAGCGATCCTCACCTCGTTCAGTGATCGCGATGCAGATTTAGATGTGGCGATGATGCAAAGTTTAAATGATGGTGACCGCGTTCGTATTCGTGGCGCCGTTGCCTTAGATAACGCCAGTCAAGAAATTCGATTATATGGCCGCGAATGTGTCAAAGTAGATCCTTTACCTTTGCGCGAAGATACCAGTGACCGTAAACGGGTCGAATTACACTTACATACAAAAATGTCGACGATGGACGGTGTCGGTGACATCGATGCATATTGTCAACTCGCCAAACACATGGGTCATGCTGCGATTGCAATCACAGACCATGGTGTGGTTCAAGGATTTCCTGAAGCACAAGCTGCCGCTAAAAAACATGGCCTCAAAATGATTTATGGTAGTGAACTCTACATGATCGATGAACATGTCGCCCACATCATGAACCCAAGCCAAGTGTCATTAAGTCAAACCGATGTCGTGGTGTTTGATTTAGAAACCACGGGCTTATCGTCTCGCTATGACCGCATCATTGAAATTGGTGCCCTGCGGGTTCGCAAAGGAGAAATTATCGATCGCCTCTCGTTATTAATTAATCCAGATGGCGTTGCCATTAGTGATGTGGCGCTGAA
>JBMTFA010000008.1:0-15968 GCA_049433705.1 Bacilli bacterium | reverse complement strand
CTTTAGATATTTTTCGATTGCTTCAGCATTACCATCAAGGATGATGACATCGCCAAATGGTTTGTAATGCTGATATTTCATTCCCGGTGATTTCGGTGCATTTTCAACTTTACTGGATGAAACCACCACCATCCCAAGAACGTTTTCAATTGCTTCCACACTCACTGCACCAGGCCGGAGGATGGTAGGAATTTTCGCTGTCATATCGATGACGGTCGATTCAATGCCATATTCAGGAATGCCTCCATCAACAAAGATGGCGACCTTACCAAAGAAATCTCGATACACCGATTCAAAAGTGGTGCCCGAAGGTTTACCAGATAAATTTGCACTTGGTGCACACAACGGCACGCCCGCTGCTTTGATCACTTCACGAGCTAACGCTTCTTTGGGCATGCGAATTGCAACGGTTTTTAAATTTGCCGTAATTAAATCAGGGACTGTTTTCGCTTTGGGTAAAACAAGGGTTAAAGGTCCTGGCCAGAAGGCGGTGATTAACTTTTTTGCATTGGCGTTTACTTCGGTAGTTAAGCTATCTAATTGATTCAGGTCAGCAATATGAATAATCAAAGGATTATCTTGAGGACGACCCTTCGTGGTAAAGATTTTCTTCACCGCGATTTCATCATAAATCGAAGCGCCTAAACCATAGACGGTTTCAGTAGGAAAAACGATTAATTCATGATTTTCAATCGCTTTTTTAATGTAATTTTCTTCCAATAATGGGTTTTTAATGATCGTTGACTTCATAGGCATATTCTATCATTAACGCCAAGTCCATAGTAAAATAAACAAGAATGAAAGAACTCAAACGTATCTTATTACTCGATCCTTCCATTGCGACCTTCAATGTTGGCGATAAAATTATTTCTCAATCGGTAAGAGAACATCTCAAACCATTGATAGATTTTAGTTTTGTCATTGAAGCCTCAACGCATTTACCCGTGACGATGTATCTTAAAAATATTTTTTATAGTTATGATTTTGACTATCGCTTTGTTTGTGGATCGAACTTGATTCGCGGAAAAATGAATCGGTTAATTAAACTTTGGGATATTAACTTACGGTCTGCAAGCATTGTTTCCCCGCTTATTTTAGTCGGTGTAGGCTGGTGGAAAAAAGGCGATTTACCGAATCAATATTCTAAACTCCTCTATGGACGACTTTTAGATAAAAAGATGTTACATTCTGTTCGGGATAATTACACCTTGCAACAATTCCAAGCGATGGGATTTAAAAACATTATCAATACCGCTTGTCCAACCATGTGGAAATTAACGAAGGATCATTGTAAAGATATTCCCACGACAAAATCATTAGATGTGGTGACCACCTTAACGGATTATGATAAAAACCCAATTGCCGATCAACAAATGTTAAATATCCTTAGCAAAAAGTACCGTAAAGTTTATTTATGGTTACAAGGTGTCAATGATTTTAATTATGCGCATCTAATGAACTTACCCGCGAACTTAGCATTAATTAATCCGAATTTAGAAGACTATGACGCTTTATTAGATAGTCCTGACATTGAATATGTGGGAACTCGCCTCCATGCTGGGATTCGCGCCTTACAAAAGAAGAAACGCACGATTATTCTTGCCGTTGATCACCGCGCCTTAGAAAAGAAAAAAGATTTTCAATTAACCGTGTTAGATCGTAATGACATCCACTTACTGGAAGGGATGATTGACGATCAGTTTAAAACGGATATTCGTTTGCCTTTAGAAAATATTCAAGCCTGGAAACAACAATTCATTGATGCAAAATAAATTATGCACACTCATCCTTCCGTTAACCAATCAAACGGATTTGCCTTTGCTCAAAGGTGACTTGATTGGTGTGGATGGAGGCTGTGCGTTTGCATTAGCCCATCATTTACCACTTGTTCAGGCGCTGGGTGATTTTGATTCCCTTTCACAAGTAGCAATGGCAACCCTCCAAGCAAAAAGGATTCCTATAAAACGTTTTCCTGTACAAAAAGATCAATCCGATGGTGAACTCGCCATCAATTGGGCGTTAGACCAAGGATATCAATCGATTGACATTGTTGGTTTTACAGGTGGAAGATTAGACCATTATCAAGTGATGTTACAAACCCTGTTTCGCACCAAACGGAGCACCATTCGTTTGATCTCATCCTTACAAACGATTCAATGGTTAGGTTCTGGCACGCATGAAATAAAATCCTCTCGTGGTGAAACGTATTTTTCTCTGTTTACGTTTATCCAGGCAATCGTGAGTCTAAATCAATGTCTTTATCCAATGTTGCAACAAAAACTGACCGTCAACGATACGTTTACTTTATCGAATGAATGGCAAAATCAAAAACCAGCTACATTAACGATTCACGCGGGCGAAGTTTTGTTGTTTACGAGTTTTCGGTAAGACAAAGGTGCCGTAACTGGTCACCGTCCATAAAGTCGTGGTGAGTAAAATCAGGCGTTGAAAGATGCCACGAATGTCTTGGTTATAAAGAATAAAAAATCCTGAAAAGACAAACGCGAACACCAAGAAGAAGAGGTGACGTAATTTTAATTCCCGTTGTTTAGAAAGTGCCGCGTGGGTGGTAATGCTTGCAATCGTTAGTAAATTACTTACATAGGCAATGTAACGATGAATCATCACTACCGTTTCGTTGACGTTTGGATTAATAAGCCCATCAAAGCTTGTCGGAAAGACACCTAAAAGCAGGGTCATCAAACCATTACCCGCGGTTAAGTAAAATAACCAAGTGGGTAAGTTTTGTTTCCGAAGGTAATAAAAGGCAAAGCCAATATAGGAAGCCCCACCAAGGATAAAACCACTGGTTAAGATCCAAGCATTGCGAACGCCTTGACCGGCAAGCTCACTCATCGTGTGTTGGTAAAATAAATAGCCTTCCGGGGCAAAAAAATGCGCAATCAAAATGATGGTGACAATTAAAATGTTCGTGAATTTAATGCCAGAGAACATATTATTTTGGTTCAAGTTGACTGAGTTGATCCATGTCAACATCCGCTTCATAATTCACACCAGGTAAACGGAACCCATGGATTTGATAAAATTCATCAATAAATTGTTTCGTTCCGTTTAATTGAAAGATGGATTCGTTTTCTAAGGTTTTACTCATCGCATCAATTTCTGCTTGAATGTTGGGTTGCATTTCATAATGGTCGATGCGAATTCTCCCTTTTTCATCTAGGAGGCGCTGCGAACCATACACCATCGTTTGGAATAACCGATGTTTATGTTGCAAAGTTGATTCATGAACCTTGTGTTTTTTCATCACTTCAAACATCGTGGAAACGTAAAAGGCAATTTTGGGAATAAAGACACTGGCTTTGGTGACCACTGCTTTTGACACTGATATCAGTCCTTCACCCTTAACACGTTGTTTGAGTAATTGATCAATGCGTAGACCGGCAGCTTCTAAATCATCTTTCGCTTTACCGATGGTACCATCACGATAAATTTTTGCGTTATTTTTACTACCAATGTACGTATAAGAAATCGCTTTTGCTCCCGGACTTAACACTTGGGCATCACTGAGTTGTTTCACCCAGTCTTCCCAATCGCTGCCTCCCATGACATAAACGGTATCTTTAATTTCTTGTTCACTTGCAGGCAGCACGGTGAGGTCTTTGATTTGCATCTCACCAATATCAATCGTTTTTCCTGTGACAGGTTCTCCAATCGTTTTTAAAGTGGAACGAACCAACTCACCAGTGGTAGGGTTTTGTCTAGCCCCTGCTGCTAAGGAATACACGATAAGATCAATCGTACCAAAAGTTTCTTTGATGTAGGCGATGACTTGATCTTTCATCGATTGGGCAAAGGCATCCCCAACAAAATCTTTATGGGTTTTACCAGTATTTGCTAACGCTTGTTGAAAATAAATGTTATTCCACCAGCCAGCCGATCCAGTTCGATCTCCTTTAGGTTTAGATTCAAAAGAAACGTTAATGGTTTCGGCATTCGCATTAACCGCTAGGGTAACACGGGTAGATAAGCCATAACCGGAAGATCCACCGATGATCAGGACTTTTTTAGGGCCGACAAATTGTGGAAGGCCTTTTGCCTCTTGAATTAACTGATGAACATATTGTTGGCATCCCAAGGGGTGACTATTGGTAAAGACATTACTACGGAGGGAAGGTTTAATTTGCATAGGGACTCCTTAAACTACATCTATTTTACTCTAAATTAAAAGGTCTTTGAAAAGAAAAAGGACCGAGTGGGGATTTCGGTCCGTTGTTGAGATAAACGCTTAGTTATTTGCAGTTTTAACGAGAACATCGCGTTTTTTAAAGGCGAAGTAAGCACCAGAAATTAAATGAACAAGAATTAAACCAATCATCGCTCGGTATTCTCTCCAGGCATTGAGTAAATCATTGACGGTTTGTTCTTTGATTTGCGCATCATATGATAAGGCAAGAAAGCCTTCATACATTGCGGCAATTGCTTCAATGGTTGCATCATCTAGGTCTTCTAAATCCATCGCTTCGATGGCAACGATTTGATCATAGACGTCCATGCTTTCTTCTTGTCTTTTTTTATCATTTTTGTCGGTTTTTGCTCAATGACTTTAAGCATTTTTATCGATTCAATAAAGGATAAGTCCTATAATCATTTCATGGAAAAATTAAAACTTTATTCGCGTTTTTTAATGTTAAATCCATCGCAAATCGAGCAATTATCCGCATTAGGCGTCACGGTGAGCAAAACCATGGAACCAGATGTGAATGCAATTTTTTCTGACCAATTCTTCCTAGAAAGCAATTTAGACCAATTACCAGCATTCGCATTTGTTCAAGTTGCGACTTCGGGAATTGATAAAATTGATTTAAATCATCCAAAATTAGCAAAGGCAGTGGTAAGTGGTTCTAGGGGAGTCTTTAATAAACCCATGGCAGAATACGTCCTTAGCCACGTGCTTTCGGTTTACCAAAATCATCGGTTTTTCTCACAAACCCAAAAAGATCAGCAATGGCGACCTTCTCGACATAATGAAGAATTAAATGGTAAAAAGGTTGCGGTAATTGGTTTGGGACAAATTGGTACCCAAGTTGCCAAGACGTTTTCTTTTTTTGGCGCCCATGTTGATGGCTATAATCGCACACCAATTGATTCCATTTATGTTAAGCAGGTTTACCCTCTATCATCGTTAGCGGAACAGATTAGTCAATATGAGGTGGTAGTTGTCTGTCTTGCCCTCAACCGAGATACTGAAGGTATCATCAGCGATGCTTTATTAAGAAAACTTCATCCCAAAGCAATTTTTGTGAATGTCGGCAGAAGCGAACTGTTGGTTGAAGCAACGCTCATTGAATTATTACAACAAAAGAAGATTCGATATGCCGTTTTAGATACGTTTAGTAAAGAACCTTTACCAAAAGAGCATCCTTTTTGGACTTTGGAAAATCTAACCATGACCCCGCATATCTCATTTACATCGATTCAAAATTTAGAAAGAATGTTTCAATCACTTTACACAAACCTACAGTTATATTTACAAAACGAACGATTAATTAATCAATTTAAATAAGCGAGAGATGTTGATAGTCCTTGATTAATGCTTCAACTTTCACTTTAATCAAATCACGAATTGGTCTAATGGCGTTTAATTTTTCCTCTGTTGACCCTGCCAAACTTGATGGATCTGGTAAATCCCAATGCAAGGATACTTTGGTTGCTGGAAAAATCGGACAACGTTGGTCATTCATTGCATCACAAACTTTGACTACAATTTCGTAGCGCTTTCCTTGTTGAAAAAAATCAAAGACATTTTTCGTTTGATTATTGGCAATGTCATAACCAACCTCTTTCATCGCTGCAACAGCGATTGGATTGAGCGTACCCGCTTCTAAACCAGCACTTTCGGCGACGAAGATATCCTTACCCAAATCATTAAGAAAGGTTTCTGCCATCTGACTTCTTGCAGAGTTATGAATACAAATGAATAAGACTCTTATCATGCTTTTACCTCATGGTTATAATAAATTACGCGAATGAATGCGAAGGTTAAGAATGTGTATAGTTTTGTTAACAAAACGCTAGCATATTCAATGTTAAGATATGCCTATGAAACACTGGATTGATTTTACCAAGTGGCCTCGTTATCAACATTATTTGTTTTTTAAAGATTTTGAAATCCCTCGGTTCAACATGACCTTTACCTTGGATGTCACCCATTTTTATGATGCATGCAAACAAAAAGGGTTTCGGTTTTATTTTGCGATGATCCATCAAGTGGTTGAGGCTTTAAACCAAATTGAAAACTTCCGTTATCGGATTGAAGACGGGAAAGTTTTTGATGAAACCATTACCCATGTATCGTTTACCGATCTGATTGCCGACACCGATTTATTTAAAATGGTGTTTGTGAATATCGACAAAGACCTAGCTACCTTTCAAGCTAAAGCAATTGCCGCTTCCCAAGTGCAAGGGAACCAATTAATCAAGATGGAAACAGAAAAGATTCTTAACACGGTTTATATCACGTCGTTTCCTTGGGCGTCGTTTCAACATTTCACCCATGCCACAAAACTTGGACCTACGGATTCAGTGCCCCGCATTAGTTGGGATCGGTTTGTGGATAAAGAAGGTGTCAAAAGCATCCACTTATCCGTGGAAGCTCACCATGGACTTGTTGATGGTTACCATGTGGGTTTATTAATTCAACAACTCCAGCAACGACTCAATCAATTTTAACGACTGCCTTGATCGTAAGGGATTCCTTCAGCTTTAGGTGCGCGTGATTTTTTACTGGTGAGAATGAGGACAATGATGGTCGCAAGATAAGGTAACATTTTAAAAATCGCCCCATCACGAATGCCACTGAAAAGAGGAATTAAATTATATTTATAGGCCAACGCACTTGCCACACCAAAGAAGATCGCTGCTAAGAAAATCTTTTCTGGTTTCCATTGACCAAAAATCATGACGGCAATGGCAAGGAAGCCATAACCATATACCGTTCCTGAAAAGGATACAGAGGAACTGATCACGAATATTAATCCGCCTAATCCGGCAAGGGCACCACTGATTATGGTTCCTAACCAGCGCATTTGATACACATTAATCCCCACGGAGTCTGCTGCACCTGGATGTTCACCCACTGCGGACAACCGGAGCCCAATCCGAGTGCGATAAATGACATAAATGGAAACGATCGCAAAAATGATACCAAGATAAGTGAGAATGTTCGCTTGTTGAAATAATAGTTCACCAATGACGGGAATATCACCGAGTAAAGGCACCGTGGGAATATTAAAATTGTTCCGGAATTGAATGTTCTTTACATTGTTAATGGAGCGGGCAATAAAGATGACCATGGGTGCGGCAAATAAGTTAATGGCGGTTCCACCAATGGTTTGATTGGCTTTTAATTTAATTGCAGAATAACCAAGAAGTAGTGAAAGTAATGCGCCGGTGATCATCGCGATCAAAGCAGCGAGTAGGAGTAGAAGACTAGGGTTAATCTCAGGAAATAGTCCTTGCATCCAATTAATAAAATAAATGGAAAAGAATGAACCAAACACCATCGTTCCTTCTAAGGCAATATTGATGATGCCGCTTTTTTCTGAAAACATGCCCCCTAATGCAGTAACGAGTAGGGGAATGGTGAAAAGCAAGGTGGCTTGACCAATAAAGATAAAGATTTCATAACCACTCATCTCATTTCCCTCCTTGCTTATCTTGTTTAAGTTTTAAGCGCATTAAGTATTCTTTAAAGATTAAAGAAATCGCTGAGCAATAAAGAATCGCTGCGATAATTACTTCAATGATTTCAATTTTGATCCCCAAACCTTGCATGTATTGTCCACCGCGTTGAACAAAGGTGATAAAACTTGCGGAAAAAATGGTGCCAAGCGGATTCGACATCCCAAGTAACGCCACCGCAATCCCTTCAAATCCAGTGCCAATTAAAATATCTGCAGGTTCATAAAATGTGCCGAGATTTAAAGCGCCACTCGCCAGGAAATAAAGCGTGCCACCAAGCCCTGCGAGGGCTCCAGCAATGAGCATGGATAACATAATTGAACGGTTTTCATTGATCCCTGAATACTTCGCTGCATGACGATTAAATCCCGTAGCCTGTAGTTCAAACCCAAACTTAGTTTTAAATAAAACAAACCACATGAGGATGGCCACCACGATGGCAATTAAGATGCCAACATCAATTGGCGAACCTGCAAAAATAGTTCTTAAACCAACGGTAGGTAACATTGCATTGGTGTCGATTGCTCTAGTAATCCCTCTTTCAAAATCGAACATCACCGTGTTGCCCTTCACACTTGAATTCACAAAATACATCACGATGTAATTAAACATGATCGATGTAATGACTTCGTGAACATTAAATTTTGCTTTTAAAAAGCCATTCAATAATCCTAAGGCAGCCCCGGCGATGGTACCCGCAAGCATGGCAATTAGCCATTGGAACTGGCCAAACGCATCGCCATAAAATCCGAGATAAATCGCGACAAACATCCCTAAGGTATATTGACCAGTGGCCCCAATATTAAACAAACCAGTTTTAAACGCAAACCCAACCGATAAACCGGTCATCAATAAAGGACCTGTGGTGAATAACCAGCGCCCAAGATCGCGCATGATGTTGGTCCCTCTAAATATCCATCCACCAGTGATTAAAAAGAAACCATCAAGCGATTGCAGTGGATTGAAGAGCACCATAATGACAAAGCCAATTAACAATCCCGCAAGGATGGCAATCAGTGAAGAGACAATGGCGATGGCGTTGGGCCGTTGCATCAACCAGCGAAATAACTTTGAGCTTGTCAATCGTTTTTCCCAGGTTTCGAGACGTTTACGCATGGCTCTTACCCCCAGCCATATAAAGACCAATCTCTTCTCGGGTGGTTAATTTAGGATTGAGTTCTTTGACAATTTTACCTTCATACATCACCAGAATCCGATCGGATAATTTTAAGATTTCTTCAAGTTCTAATGAAATTAAAAGAATCGCTTTTCCTTGATCTCGTTGCTGGAGTATTTGTTGATGGATATATTCAATCGCACCAACATCAAGACCGCGCGTCAATTGCACACTGAGTAAACAATCAGCATCCTTGTCAATTTCTCTCGCAATGATTGCTTTTTGTTGGTTACCCCCAGACATGCTTCGGGTCTCGGTGACGATCCCTTGAGACGTACGAATATCAAAGCGTTCAATTAATGAAGCCCCTCGTTGTTTCATTGCTTTGAAATTTAAAATCCCTTGTTGATTGATGGGTGGTTGGTGATATTTTTTGAGGGCAAGATTGTAGTAAAGTGGAAAGTCTAAAATTAACCCATAACGATGACGGTCTTCCGGAATATGGGCCAAACCCAAATCATTTCGTTTTCTTACGGAACGATGGGTAATATCGACACCTTTCAACATACATTGTCCTTCAGCGATGGGCAGGATACCACTCAAGGCGTACGCTAATTCACTTTGACCATTGCCTTCAATACCTGCGATGCCAAGAATTTCTCCAGCTCTTACCGAAAAACTCACTTCTTTGACCGCGGGTTTCGCATGATCTGGTTTCAACACGGTTAGGTTTTTAACTTGGAGAATGTCGTCTCCAAGTTTTTGTGGTTGTTTTTTAACATGAAAGAGGACATCGCGTCCCACCATCATTTTGCTTAACTCAGCAATATTCGTTTCTTTTGTTTCAACGGTGCCAACATATTTCCCTTTTCTAAGCACGGTGACTCGTTGGGATACGGCCATAATTTCTTCAAGTTTGTGGGTGATAAAAAGGATGGATTTATTTTCTTTGATCAAGTTGCGCATGATTTGCATCAACTCATCTATTTCTTGTGGGGTAAGCACCGCAGTAGGTTCGTCAAAAATAAGGATGTCGTTATCGCGATAAAGCATTTTGAGAATTTCGACCCGTTGTTGCATACCTACGGAAATATCTTCTACTTTTTGGTCAAGATTTACTTTGAGGCCGTATTGCTGGGAGAGAGCTTCAATCGCTTTTCTTGCACGTTGGCGGTCAATGCTCAATCCCTTCATCGGTTCAACGCCAAGTAGAATATTATCGAGAACCGTAAAGACTTCAACGAGTTTAAAGTGTTGATGCACCATGCCAATCCCTAATTGGTTGGCGTCATTTGGATTATGAATTTTTACTTCTTGACCATTCTTTTTGATTAACCCTTCTTCAGCTTGGTATAAACCAAAAAGAACGCTCATGAGCGTAGATTTTCCTGCACCATTTTCACCCAATAACGCGTGAATTTCTCCCTGCATTAAGGAAAGATTGACTTGATCATTGGCAATAATACCAGGAAAGCGTTTGGTGATATTCACCATTTCAATAATTGGAGTGTTCGCCATATATCTTTATTTTATCGAATAAAAACGGAAAGGCATGAATGTTATTCAGCCTTTCCGTTAAAACTAATTGGAATTAGGCAACCCAGACTAAATCAACTTTAGTTAAGGTTGTGTCAAAGGCACCTTCAACGTTGGTTTGATTACCTAAGTCAAGGGTCGCATCGACAGTAACAGTCGCATCTGCTAATTTACCAAAAATGGTGTTGTATTGGGCGAGTGTGAAAGTTTCAAAACGGAATGAAGCTTCATCGGTTGGTAAACCAACGCCATCATTCGCTGCATTGAATACAACGGTTTCTCCACCGCGGAATTCATCATTATAGAATTCTTCTAAGGCTGCTTGGACGGAAGCGCCCAAACCCTTCATTGCGGAGGTAATCACGGTTGGTGAATCGCCACCTTGGTTAATATCAACCCCGATAACTTTTTTACTTGCAGCTTCAGCAGCGGCCATGACGGATTGACCGACAGCACCACCTGCCGCAAAGATCACTTCAGCACCTTGTTGGAACATGGTGTCAGCTGTCGTACGGTTTTTTGGTGTGGCAGCAAAGTCACCGGTATAGTGATAGCGTAAGGAAACAGAGTCATTACCTAAGTTCAATTCATTCGCAGCAAATTGGGCCCCTTGAGCAAAGCCGATTCCAAAGCGGACAACCGCTGGCACGGCAAGACCACCCATAAAGCCTAAACTACGATAACCATCTCTGACCGCAGCATAACCGGCTAAGAAACCAGCTTGCTCTTCGGCGTAAAGAATGGACATGACGTTATCTTCGGTCCGGAATTCTGGGCCGTTTGCACCACCCCAGTTACCATCGTTAGGAACACCGTCTAATAAGATAAACTTGGTGTCAGGATATTCATCTTGAGCATAGAAAATAGGCATTTCGAATAAGAATCCTGGAGTGACGATCACTTTTGCACCACCATTGACAGCGAGTTCAATGGAGTCTAAGTATTCATCGGTCCCTTGTTCAGTGGGTCGATAGTATTGGTAAGTTTTGTTGTTAGCTTCAGCGAAAGCCTCAACCCCTTCCCAAGCACCTTGGTTAAATGACTTATCGTCAATGTCACCAATGTCCGTAATCAAGGCAATTTCAAAGGTTTGCGGTCCACATGCAGCAAGGAGCATGGATAAACCCGCAGCGGCAATCGCGGCAATCGTGGTAAACTTTTTCATTTATATTCCTCCTTTTAAATGAAATGACCATGGCAAGCGTAAGCGTCAAGATTTTATTCGCTGGTAAAATCAAGTTTCGCAGACGGTTGCTTTAAGATTAATTTCATTATAGCCAAGCGTGTGGTTTTTTTAACCAAACCGAATTGTAAATTTTTTAAACAATGTCTTAACATTTATTTAACGATATTTTGGTAAAATGAATTTAATCTATTAGGGAAAGCTTAGCTATTTATTTTTAACAAGCAAAGGAGCCCTTCATGGCAAAAAAGATTTTAGTGGTTGAAGATGAAGCATCTTTAGCTAAAATATTAAAATTTGACCTTGAAACCGCTGGTTTTTTAGTGAAAACCGCAAGTAATGGTCTGGAAGCATATCGATTAACACAAAAAGAGTCCTTTGACTGCCTTGTCATTGACTGGATGATGCCAACCATGAATGGGGTAGACCTCATCAAGAAGTTGCGCGCTGAAAAAAATCGTGCGCTTTTTGTCATGTTAACCGCAAAAACCTCTGAATTTGATGCGATTGAAAGTTTAGGATCTGGTGCCGATCTATATTTGAAGAAACCTATTTCCAATCGAGAACTCATTGCCCAGATTAAAGCCTTACTTGGTCACTTTAAAGAGGATAAAAATGAAGACGGGGAACTTTTAACTTATGGTGATGTCACCCTCAATTTAAAGTTATACAAGGTTACGATTAAGCAAAAAGAGGTTGAATTGACAAAAATGGAGTTTGATTTATTGAAGTTTTTTGTCATCAATAAAGAGCACGCCTTATCTCGGGACGCCATTTTAAATTCAATTTGGGGTTTTAACTATGATGGCACGACTCGGATTGTCGATGTGCACGTCTATAATTTGAAAAAGAAACTTGCCGCATCTCAGTGTTATTTTAAACCGGTCCGTGGCGTTGGTTATTGTTTACTCATCAAGTAAAATATCCTTATGAAACAAACGCGACGGTTTTATTTGTTTTACCTTAGCTTTGTTTTGATCGTGTTAGTAGGTCTTGTTTGGTTTTTACCGAACCAACCTTTGCTGATAACGTTTTGGATTTTGCTTCATCTCTTTTTCTTGATTTATTTATTCCCGCAAGTACTTAAACTACCAAAAATAGGCTTGCCTAGTGTTGTGAACCCATTAACGCAACTGATGGATGAATCAACCCTCATCAAAACCATCTTTCAGGCTCTCGACCCTTATATTTTAATCATTCAAGCGGATGGACAGATTATCCAGTTTACGCCGCCATGGTTAAAAGTTTTTTCTCAAGTGAATACATTAACACTTACGCAATTACGAAGTGCACCTAAACTTTGGTCAACGATTAACCAAGGTCTCGCGACGGAAAAAGGTGCCCAATTTCAATGGGATATTGACCAACGTTTTTTCCAAAGTACCATGACACCCTTGGTTTATCAAAACCAATTTATTGGATTGATGGTAACCGCGTTTGATATTACCAAAGTCACACAATTAGAAAAAATCCAAAGCGATTTTTTGGCGGATATATCCCATGAAATTAAAACACCCTTATCTGCAATATTAGGTGCCTCTGAGATACTTACACAATCCCAACGAAAACTAACCCTCAAAGAAACAAAAGAATTTCAATCGATGATTGCAAGTGAAACCACAAGACTTAAACGTTTAATTAACGAATTAACCGATCTTTCGCGAATTGGCACACATGGTTTTCAATCCCTCATCAAAACAAGTTTCCCATTACTTAACCTAATGCTTGAAGTAAAGAAGGTCTATCAACTAGAGCTTGATACCAAGCAATTAAATCTTCAATTAAATATTCCTGAATCTCAGCAAATCTTTGTCGACCGCGATAAATTCTTTTTAATTTTTTCAAATTTACTTTCTAATGCGATTCGCTATACCGATCACGGAAATATCACCTGTGATGTTGAAGTAAAGAAGCAAAACCTAATCATTTATTTTAGTGATTCTGGTCGTGGCATTGAACCGCAAAATCTCGAAAGAATCTTTGATCGGTTTTATCGAACCGATGCCGCTCGAAATCGTGAAAGCGGTGGCACGGGTTTAGGTCTTGCGATTACACGAGCCATTGTCCAAGCTCATCAAGGAACAATTGAAGTCACAAGCAAACTTGGTAAAGGTACTACCTTTACTTTAACCATTCCCCATCTAACCTAATCCTTTCCATAACTTAACATTAACTTCATCATCTTAACGAATGCAATGCTTATTGTATGGTTGTATGAATTCATGAGGAGGAAAATCAATGAACATGCAACTTAAGAAAGGAACGATGTTTGCCTCGCTTGCTATTGTTTTAGCAGCGTGTGGCACAACCGTTTCTTCATCCATCAGTCAATCATCATCCGCAGCGCCAACTTTTTTAACTGGGAATAACATTGTGCTCTACACCCGTGATACCACATCAGGAACTCGTGATGGGTTTATGGGTGGCATCGGTTTTAGTGCCGCCGCAAAAGATGATAATTTATTGACTGAAGGTTTCATTATTGCTGATAATACTGCAATCTTAACCGCAATGAGTGGATCGGATAAGTATGGTATCGGCTATGTTTCTTTATCTTCCGTTAACAATAATGTCAAAGCTTTAAAATTCAATAATATTGTTGCCTCCGAAGAAACGGTTCTCGATAATACATATGGTTTAAAACGTCCCTTTAATTGGATGTTACGTGCGGATGGTGATTTCCCATCTACCAAAGTTGAACAAATTGCTAAAGCATTCGTTGCTTTTATGACTACGATTGATGGTGAAGATACGATTGCAGGAGCGGGAGCAGTTCCATTAGTAGCAACCCAACGTTGGGATGATATCAAAGGTAACTTCGCCGTCTGCAATGAAGATAATAGCGCTATCACAGTTCGTTTTGGTGGTTCAGACTCTATCGAAAAGGTCGCCAAAGCCGTCACCGCATCTTTCCGGCCACGTTGTGGTAACTTTGTCGCTGAACACGAACACACGGGTTCGGGAGATGCTTATAAACGGACCAACGATCCAGCCATAAAAGATACTGCTGTTGGAAAAGATGTTGGGTTTGCCTCACGGGCCTTTACGAATGCGGAAAAAGTTGTTGGAAGTAATGCCTTACCCACTGCACAATATGGTCAATTAGCGTGGGATGCAATTGTCGCCATTGTCCACAAAGATAATCCACTAGTCAATGTTAATGGTGATCTCCTTAAACGCATGTATGAAAAAGCATCAACGAGTGCAATACGTACTTGGGCAGAAGCACTAACCGCAGAAGCCTCCCTTTAACAATTATTTACATTCCCTTTATACCGAGGTACACCCTACCTCGGTATAATTTTTTTCAATAGAAATGTTGGCAATGAAAACACAAAACCAAATCAAAAAAATTGTCGATAAAATCGTTGGGAATGTTTTGTTTGGAACTGCGATCCTATCCGCTTCTTTTATTGTTTTGATTGTTATAGTCATTCTTGAACGAGGCATCACCCCATTTATTACAGATAACAATGGTTTAGGACCGGTCAATTTATTACGATTTTTAACTGGCATCGTCTATTTAGATGGACCGACTTTTTTATCGAATGCTTATGGCATTGGTTATCTGATTATCAGTACTTTATATAATGCATTTTTAGCATTACTGATTGCGGCACCTATTTCCATTTTGACTGCTTTATTTATCGCCAAAATTGCTCCTAAATGGTTGCGAAGTCTTTTAAGGTCGACGATTGAAATCTTGGCAGCGATTCCCTCGATTGTCTATGGATTATTTGGTGCAGGTATTATCTTGAATCTCGTCTATGAATTGGCAGTTAATCTCGGCATCCAATCAGCGGGTGGTTTCTCCGTTCTTTCCACGGTGATTGTATTAGCAATTATGATTATTCCCACCATGACGGTGATTGCCGAGGTGGCGATTCGATCGGTTGATCAAACGATTATTCAAGGGTCACTTGCCTTAGGGGCTAGTCAAACACAAACCAATTTTAAAGTGGTATTGGCAGCGGCTAAATCAGGTATATTCACGGCGATGATTTTGGGAGTGGGACGCGCGCTTGGAGAAGCAACTGCGGTTGCCCTTGTCGCCGGATCAAGGCGATCTGGTATCACCTTTAACTTTTTTGACACGACCGCAACCCTTACCTCAACAATGTTATTAGGAATGAAGGAAACGGTTGGATTAGATTACACAATTCGATTTTCGATTGGATTGGTCTTAATGGTTGTCATTTTGATTACGAATTTTTCGCTTAATTTTATCAAACGAAAAGTAGGCCGTGTCCATGTTTAAATTATTGACCTTAAGAAAATTAATCGATGGCGTCTTACAAGCATTTACCTTTTTATTTTCATCAGTATCCTTTCTCACCCTTGGGGCCATTTTGTTTTTTTTATTTAATCAAGGATGGGGGTTATTGAATGTAGATTTAATCACCTACAATTACGAATCCAATGTATATC
>JBMTFA010000007.1:0-18185 GCA_049433705.1 Bacilli bacterium | reverse complement strand
GCGCCAATACGAAAGGCTGCTTCTAAAAGTTTGCCGGTTTTGTGCACACTGATTTGTTTTAACATGTTTAAATTGGCTTGTTTGCCTTCGTGTTCAATATCAAGGTGCTGCCCATACACCATTCCTGATAAACCTGCTGCCTTAGATAGGACGGAAATGATCTTTACTTTTTCTTCTGCGGTTAGAATCTTTGCTTCACTCACCCGTTGAAAAGCATCGGTGAGTAAACCATCTCCTAACAAAATCGCGGTCGCCTCATCAAATTGGCGATGAACAGTTGGCACACCATGACGAAGAGCATCATCATCCATCGCCGGTAAATCATCATGAATTAACGAGTATAAATGAATCATTTCAATACTGGTGGCAACGTCGACATACTTTAAAGGATTGAGGCCATAACTTTCAAGTAAAGCCAAAATAACCAAAGGACGAAAACGTTTACCACCTGCTTGAATCGCATATAAAGCAGCAGCTTTTAAGGTTGAGTCAGGTAATTGAGAAACGAATTGTATCAGGGAAGCCTGAATGTTTTCTTTCATGTTATTGGGGGTCACGGATCCATGTATAGGGGACCGTTGGCAAAGCTGAAATGTTTTGCTTTCCTAACACCAGCATGATTAATTTAAGTTCGTCAACAAAATGTTGGATTTCTGCAACCGCTTCTTCGTGGGTATGATCTTTGACAAGGTGTAAAAAGAAACCAGATAATCCCACCATCTTTGCACCTAACACAAGCGATTTCACGACGTCTAAAGGGGAGCGAACCCCTCCACTGGCAATCGTGGTTAACGTGGGGAATTTCTTCGCGTTGAGCAAAGATTGCACGGTCGAAATACCCCAGTCATCGAAACTGGGATAACGCTTGGTTCTTCTTTGATTTTCAATCACGGCAAAATTGGTGCCACCTTGACCGGCAACGTCGACATATTGAACACCGATATTCACTAACTGTTGTAAGGATAATTCACTCATGCCAAAACCAACTTCTTTGACAATCAAAGGAACCGTGATGGCTTGTTTGACTTGTTGAATAAAATGTAACCAGCCCCGAAAATCTTTATCGCCTTCTGGCATCACCGCTTCTTGGACAGGATTCACATGAATTTGTAAGGCATTTGCTTTAATGATATCGATGACTTGTTTCGCTCGTTCAAGTGTTTGACCAACCCCAATATTGGCAAAGAGAAATCCTTCGGGGTAAGTTTCTCTGACCACTTGGAAGGTTGGTAATACGCTAGGGTCTTTGATCGCTGCGGTTAAGGAGCCTGTTGCCATGGGCATCCTAAAATGCTTCGCCAGCATGGCCAAGCGTTGATTGATGGTTTTTGCTTGGGCACTACCACCAGTCATTGCATTGATGTAAAACGGCAAAGGAAAAGTTTGATTGAATAGGTTTACCGATAAGTCAATCTCAGATAGGGCGATTTCTGGAAAAGCTTGATGCGTAAGTTGCATCGTATCAAATGCATTAACCTTGGGTTGTTGCGCATAAGCAAACTGTAAATGTTGGTCTTTTCGGTTCATGGTTAGATTATATCGGAAAGGATCTTAAATTTTTGCTTTGGCAATCTTTGCCGGAAAGCGTTGGTTTGCCCTTTGGGTAAAAACACCAACACGCAATCGCCGCCACCCGCACCTGAAATTTTCGCCACCCCACCTAATAGAAGGGAGGCTTCAAGAATCGTTTGAATGCCGGAAGTAAAGATCGGTGCGGAGGCTTCTTTTGCTAACGTTTTTAAATGCTTGTGCGTGGCCGTAACCAAAGGCAAACTAAACTGCTCCATCCATTGATTTACTAACGTATTGCTTTGTTTGACCCAGGAAGTGGATACATGGGGATGAACCATTTTGACCATTTGGTGTGAATCAGCCGAAGTCCCCGAATAAACCACCAGTGGCTTTTCCATTTTAAGTTTAATTGGTTCAATGAGTAAATCTTGCCAAGACATCGCGAGTAAATTCTTAACATGTAAAGTTTTTAATAAAGGCACCATCTCTTTCGCAAACTTACGATAATGTATGGTTTGATTAAAACTACTACACGCCACATCCCCAAAGGAGGTATCTTGATAGTTTTGAATCGTGGCAATGACGGCAAGTTGATAAAGTTCTAATCGGTTAAATGGCATACCGAGAAATTTTAGGAGCGCCCCAATAACAGCAACGGTAACTGCACCACTACTACCTAAGCCATATTTTCCATGGCGAGCGACCAAAGAAGAATCAATGGTCATGGCAAAGGGTCGCCAGCGAATCTTTTTGACCATCGCCCATTGTCTGACCACTTCCATCGCTAATCTTAAATATGGATTGCTTAACGAATGTAAATCTTTAAATCGCATGGATTCATGCGGATATTGGCGGTTGATTAAACGAAAACCTTTGCGGGCTTTGACCGTGACTTTAATCCCTTTACGAACGGGTAAAATAATGGCTTCACCACCCGGCGCTGTCACCGCGTATTCACCGGCAAGAAACAATTTTCCCGGGGCAAAAAATGACGCGCTATTCGGCATGGGCTTTCCCTCCGATTCTCGAAACTAAATACCGATGGGTAAGTCGTGGTTTTAAAAAGGTTTCCCAGGCTGTTAGTTGTGAACCTTGAATAAGAATTTTAACATTAGGTCCAGCATCCATCGTCGCATAGCCAACTAATCCAGCTTTTCTTGCATCTTTGACCAGTGATAAAGCATCCAGGGATGCTTTTTGTTGATAAACAATCGGTGGTTGGCTGGTTGCCATGACCGCATGAAGCCGTTCGCTATTGCGTTCCATCACCAATCCTACTTGATGGTAATCTTTTGTTTCGATTGCCTTGATCATCGCCCGATAATCATGCTCACTGTCTTCAACCCACTGGGTATAAACAGGTGAGGTAGTTTGTGTTAATTGCATCGCTTCCCTACTCGAAATGGTTTTCTTCTTTTCAGAAATGAGCACAATGATCATGCGTAAGTCTACAAAAGGATTAGAAATGCTCGTTAATCGTCCATCGCGATGCCAAATCGCAAAATCATCGATCAAACTTCGACATGCACTACCTGAACCCATCCGTGTTAAATTTGCCAATTCTTGTAAGGAGTAATTCGATTGAAAAAAGGAATTAAGACCTACAGTTAGCGCAGCAAAACCGGAGGCTGAAGATGCTAACCCGGACGCCGTAGGAAAATTATTCTTGGACTGAATAACCACTTGATCATGATGAAAATGTTTTAAAACATCTTTGACTCTTGCCGTTTCTTTTTCATCACCAGTGCGACCATCTAAGGAAAAAGCAAAAGCCCCTTCTGTCAATGTAGTCTCTGTCCATAAGTCAGTCAGGGTAAGGGATACCGAGGTGGTTGTTGGTAACACGGTAATGGGATTCGCTTTTCCCCAATATTTAATTAAAGCTATGTTCACCGGCGAACGAGATATCAATGATTTCATTGATTTAAATCCATTAACCACACTTCATGGGTGTGATACGTTTTGATGTGTTCAATGATTCTTGCAGCAATGGCGGAGGTCTCACAAAGGGCAATCATCGATCCCCCCAAACCACCTCCGGTCATTTTTGCACCAAGGGCGCCAAGCCGAAGACAATCCTCCACCATTGCATCGACTTTTGGATGGGATACCCCTAATTCTTGTAAATGAAAGTGCGCTTGGTTAAGATAACGCGCCACTTCTTCTAATGATTGTTTTTCAATCGCTTCTTTTGTTAACAAAGTCATCAATCCTAATGATTCTAAATGCCCTTGGGCAAGATTTTGGGTAAATAATTGTGCCACTTTACCCACCGCTTCTTTGGTACTGCCTTTGATGCCACTATTGGCGACAACCAGCAGTCCCGGTAAACGAACGTTGATGGGTAAAGGATCTTTGCCTTTGACAAAATACCAGGCGTGGTCAGCCGTGGTGGTTAATGCATCAATCCCACTTGCAGCCCCATGAACAAGTTTTTCTGCGAGTTGGGTTTTTTCAAAACGAACGGCGGGGGTAAGGGGAACCTCTGCGAAATCATATAATGCTTGAACAAGCGCACTGCTCAAGGCCGCACTACTTCCCATCCCTGCACTACTTGGAATGTGGTTTTGAATCGTCACCGTCACAGGACCATAATGGAGAAAAGTTCTTAATTCATCCACCAAGAATTTGATGAACATCAATTCCTGAGGAAGATTAACCATAAGGCCTATAAACCATTCGGAATGCAAGGCATCTTCATCATTTGGTTCTACCTTGACCTCTAAGCCGAGGGGTAAGAAAGGTAAAGCAATCCCTGGGTGGCCATACACCACGGCATGTTCGCCAATTAATATAACTTTTGCGTGGGCAAGCCCTTGACCTAAGGATTTCATTAACTCTATTTTACCTTATCAAGGACACCATACTAAAGCGGATATTTCTTCTTTTTCATCTAAATTAAAACAAATCTTATACAATGCTAATTGGGTAATTCACCGTGGTTCCAAACCTAACGCGTATCCAATCAACGAGTTTCTTAAAACTATCGTTACCACTTATTCTTGAAGTGACCTTTGTCATTGTCGTGTCCAACCTTGTTGTATGGATGCTTTCTGCTTATAACGATCAAGTCGCTGCCGGTGTCTCCATTGCCGGCCAAATCAACAACACCATTTTTCTCTTTTTTTCGATTGTGTCGATGGGTAGTGGCATTCTCATGGCGCAATCAGTTGGGGCTAAATCACCTCAAAAACGCCAAGAGATTTTTTCAACCGCCTTATTCTTTGCAATTCTCTTTGCTATCGTTGGTACGGTTATATATTTATTATTCTATCGCCAAATCTTTTCTTTTTACCAACTAGAAAACTCGGTAAAAGCCTTTGCCGAACAGTATGGATTAATCCTTGCGCCTTTGTTTATTTTTAACGCGATTTTCCTTGTGTTTAACCAAACGTTATACGCGAATGGCAAAACCCTGGAAGCATTTATTGCCTTGGTGTTTTGTGATAGTAGCATTTTAATCTTTTCGGCGATGTTAATCTTTGGGGTCCCATTTTTAGGCATACCTAGTCTTGGCGTCGTTGGGGCTGCCATTGCCATTGGCATTGGTAGAGTCATATACTTTATCGGTTTAGGTTTTTTTATTCGTAAAGAATTAAAATTGAATTTTCGATTCCCAAAACAAAATCCCTTTCAAGCCAAAGTCACCAAACTCCTCTTTAAAGTTGGTTCACCTGCTGTCTTTGAAAACATCAGCTATACATTTTTCATGATCCTTATTACCAGAATCATTGCTGGCTTTGGGACCGATGCATTAGTGGCAAAGGCTTATTTTGATTCATTAGCAATGTTCACCTATTTCATCATGGCAGCGATGGCAAATGCCAGCGCCATTAAAGTGGGTCAGCTTGTTGGTGGTGGAGCGTTTATTGAAGCGGAAAGCACGGTGAAGTATGCTTTACGGTTTTCCTTTGTCGCAACCATCGTCCCTTCTTTAACCCTGGCACTAACGATTGGTACCATCGCCGCTTTGTTTACCAACAATCCTACCGTCATCACAATGATGGTTGCCTTGGCAATCATTGATGTCTTTTTAGAAATTGGTCGTTTGCTAAACGTTGTGGTGAACCGAGCGATTAAGGCGAGTGGTGATGCGCGTTATCCTTTAATATCGATTATCGTGATCCAATGGGTCTTGATTTTACCCTTAGCCTTATTACTTGGCATTTGGCTCAATCTTGGTTTAATTGGGGTGTGGATCGCCTTGGCAGTGGATGAGTTGATTCGGGGTATAAATTTATATTTCCGTTGGCAATCGAAGCGTTGGCAATTAAAATCCCAAAAGCTAAACCAACACATGCACGTCTCTGAGTAAGAAATGTGGTTGAATTTGTTATCATACTCATATGAAAGAAAAACTAAAATCCTTAAAAAACGAGGCAATTGAACTGCTTCAACGTCGAGGTGTGACGCTAGACGATATTGTCGATTGTGTTTATTTTTTACAACAAGAATATCACCAAAACTTAGACAAAAAAGTCTTGCTTGAATCGGTTTTATCGGTTCTAGATAAACGTGAAGTCCAGTTTGCCTTAATGACGGCCATTGAACTCGATATCCTCGCGGAAAAGAAATTGTTTGAAAATAAAACTTTAGAAACCATTATCAATCGTGATGAAGGTTTATTTGGCACCGATGAAGTTTTGGCTTATGGCATTTGTAACTTGTACGGGTCGATTGCTTTAACTAACTTTGGCTTTATCGACAAACAAAAATATGGTGTGGTTGCCCGTTTAAATGAAGAAGGCAAAAATGGCGATCGTTGTCACACCTTTTTAGATGATATGGTGGGTGCGATTGCCGCAGCTGCTGCCAGTCGTTTTGCTCATTCTTAGGTTCAGGTTTTTTCTTTAGCGTTCATTTACCTTTGCCATCATGATCCATTTAAGAGAACTCACCATCTTTAACTTCTTGTTTTATTTAGCAAATGCCTTGTGGTTGCTAGAATTTATTTTCTTTCGCAATCAAAAAAAATCGGGTCGTTTTCAGGAGAAAAAATCGTTCTGGTTTTTAACATCGGCCATTGGTTTGGTGATTTTGACCACGATTTATTTTTCACGTATGGATTGGGGTAAGGTGGTTAACACTCCGATTTATCCAACCTTGCAAGTGAGCGCGTTGGGTTTTTATGCAGTTGGCCTTTGGTTACGTTATCAAGGATCAAGTTTATTAGGGGCAAATTTTACCAGGCATGTTGCGGTCTCTTCGGAAATGGTTTTGGTTTCTAAAGGACCTTACCGTTATTTACGGCACCCACTTTATTTAGGTTTAATGCTGATTACGATTGCCTTTCCTTTATTTGTGGGCAATCTATTGGCCTTCTTCATCAACCTCCCGATCTTAGTGATTGGTTTTTCTTGGCGCATGCATGTGGAAGAAAAAGCATTAGCATCACTACATCCGCAATACCTATCTTGGGCAAAAAAACGGTTTCGGTTTATCCCATTTATTTACTAAGAATGAAAAAACGTTGTGATTGGGTGAAACTAACTAACCCCTTATATGTCACGTACCACGACCACGAATGGGGTGTGAAGGAATTTAGTGATGATCGTCACTTTGAATATTTAATCCTTGAAACTTTTCAAGCAGGATTATCTTGGGAAACCGTGTTAAACAAACGTGAAGCATACCGTAAAGCGATGTGGAACTTTCATCCCCAAAAGCTTGCAAAAGCATCGAATCGTGATCTTGATCGATGGTTAAACAATCCTCAGTTAATTCGTCACAAAGGAAAGTTCGTCGCCGCGATTGAGAATGCGAAGATATTTCTCTCCATCCAAATGGACGCAGGGTCTTTTCATACATGGATTATGCAATTCTTTCCCAAGGGCCCCATTACCCATTATCCAAAAACCCTTCAAGAGATTCCCACGACTTCCGTTGAAGCCATCGCGATTGCCAATAGCCTCAAGCAACGAGGCATGAAGTTTGTTGGCCCAAAAATTATCTACGCGCATTTACAAGCGATGGGCCTCTATGACGATCACCAAATCGATTGTGCGTTTAAACCTAAAGCTTGATTAACACCACATCCCCGTTTTGTCTTTCAATATCAACAAGAATTAAGGGGCGATGAATTTTTCTCAACGTTTTAATTTGCGTCATGATGGCTTTTCTTTGTTGGGAATTGAAGCGGACACCATCAACTTCAAAGTAACGGAGAAAGGTGCGAATCACAAGATTACCAGAAGGTAACCATAAAGATAATTTCGTTTTATGGTTTTCTTTAATCAAAATGCGCATCGTTATTCCACTACAATTTCAACAAAGTCACCATCTTTAGATTCAATCTCAACAATCTTACCGATGACACCCTGCTCTACTAACGCAAGAATTTGTTTTATATCAATATCCTTTAAGACATCCTTACCATCTACTTTCGGATTCATCCCCGTTTCAATCATCACTTTTACCAAAGGATAAGGTAAATTAACTTTGACTTTGTCCCCATCGTTAGAAAGAATCTTGATACGAAAGACTAGTTTGTTAATCTCTTTTGAATCTTTAGGGGAAACATTTACCACAGGGGTTTGGGCTTGGCCGAGCAAGAAATCAACCGAAGTTCCCAAGATCTTGGCGAGCTCCGTCAAAATGGTCACATCCGGATAAGAGACATCCTTTTCCCATTTACTAACGGCTTGCGGGGAAACATTGAGTTTTTTCGCTAATGCTTCTTGGGTTAATCCTTGGCGCTTTCTTAATTCAACGAGTCGACTTCCGAAGGTGTTGGTCATCTTTTATTCCTCTTTTCTACCTATATTATCCACAAAGGTAAAATGAAATCCTATCGATATTTAGTTGAGTTATTGACGATAAATCACTTTTAGGTTGTATTTAACACAACCATTGGTTGATACACTCCTTATTCTCCTTATTTTGGTTGGCGATTCTTTGCCAATTGTCTTATAATCTTTTCGTTGAGACTTGCCCATCTGAATCAAGGACTCAATCAAGGAGGCGTGGTATGAAAACACAAACGACTCATCCAGATTTTGAAAGTGTCTTAGTCTCTGAGAAGGAAATTCAAACCATTTGTGATCGGTTAGGAACCCAACTCAATAAAGATTACGAAGGAAAGGTACCTACCATTCTTGCGGTCTTAAAAGGGGTGACACCTTTCTTAACCGATTTATCTAAACGTTTCTCCTTTTATTGCGATTACGAATATGTCGCATCTAGTAGTTATCACGGTGGTGTGGTCACTTCCAACTGGGTAGAAATCTACTTATGGCCACGCTTGAGCTTACGGCACAAAGATGTCCTCATCGTTGAAGATATTGTTGATTCCGGCCTCACCATTCAAAAGATTAAACAAAAGGCAATCAATGAAGGGGCAAAATCGGTCAAAGTTGTCACATTACTCGACAAACCAGAAGGTAGAAAAACGAAGTTTGTTCCTGATTATATTGGTAAAACCATTCCCAAACTCTTTGTGGTGGGATATGGGATGGATTTTGATGAAAAATATCGTAATATTCCTTATGTCGGTGTCTTAAAGCCAAGCATCATTAAGATGGATCCTAAAGCCTATCCGTGGAAAAAAGGAGTTTAATCCAATGGACTTAAAAGCTTACATTGCCTCCGTACCAGACTGGCCTATTAAAGGCGTTTCTTTCAAAGACATCACCCCGTTGCTAAAAAATGGCGAAGCCTTTCATGAAGCAATCGCCCAACTCGCCAAACTTGTTGCCAAACACAAACCCGATGTGATTGTCTCACCGGAAGCGCGGGGATTTATTTTTGGTGCAGCGGTTGCGAGTCAATTAAAAATCCCGTTTGTCCTCGTCAGAAAAGCAGGCAAACTCCCACGGAAAGCAATTGAAGAAAAATTTACTTTAGAATACGGCCAAACCAGTTTGTTTATGCACGAAGACGCGATTGAAAAAGGGCAAAGAGTCTTAATCCTTGATGATGTCCTCGCCACAGGTGGGACGTCCTTAGCGATTGCCAACCTAATTCGCCGACTTGGTGGCAATGTGATCAACTTTACTTTTTTAATTAATTTGAGTTTCTTACCAGGCTTAGAGAAATTAAACGCGAACGGCTTTGCGGTTGATTTTGTCTTAAAGTATTAACCTTCTTGCCCAAACAAGCGATCTCCCGCGTCGCCTAAACCAGGCACGATAAATCCTTTTGGGTTTAATTGTTTATCCAAAGACGCTAAATAAATTTTGACATCTGGGTGATGTTTGAGTACATAATCAATTCCGGGTTGGACTGCCACCAGGCCAAGATACGTAATAATCTTCGCCCCTTTTTTCTTAATTAAATCAATTGCTTGCACCAAAGTTCCCCCAGTTGCGAGCATTGGATCAAGAATGAACACTTCGGTCTTAGGACTTATTTTGGGAATCTTAATGATGTAGGGGGTTGCCTTTAACGTTTTTTCATCACGAGCAAATCCAACATGGCCAACTTTAGCGATTGGCACCATCGTGGTAAATCCATCTAACATCCCTAAACCAGCGCGCATAATCGGAATTACCAAGACCTCATTGGCAAGTTGATGACCTACCATCTCTGCCATCGGGGTCGTCACTGATCTTTTCTCTAATGACAAATGATGTGTGGCAGGATAGACAATCATTTGGGTGATTTCTTTAACAATCGCACGGAACTCATTGTTATGCGTTTTCTTATCACGAATAATTGTCATCTTATGGTCTATTAACGGATGGCGAACAATAAAGGTACTTTGATTCATGAAAGTCACTCCCTGAGTCCATTTTAACCGCTTTTGCTTCTTTTTTTTGTTAAGATAAGTGAGATGAAAAAAGATTATTTAGTTTCTGCTTTAGCTTATCGTGGCAAATTAAGGGTGCTTGCCGTTCGCTCCACTGCCTTAGTGCAAGAGGGTTGCCGACGACACCAAACCTTACCGACTGCTTCCGCAGCTTTAGGTAGAACGCTTACGGGTGGTCTTCTGTTTGCCAGTCAACTCAAAGGTGAAGAAAAATATACGATTCGCATTGCTGGCGATGGTCCGCTTGGCGAAATTGTTGTCGATGCAAACGCGAATGGAGAAGTTCGTGGTTATGTCCATAATGCCCAAGCTCACGTACCTAGTAAGGCCAATGGCAAATTAGATGTTGCGGGAGTTGTGGGAACTAAGGGGATGGTTGCGGTGGTGAAAAGTTTTGGTGTTGATCACCAATTTACCGGACAAACCCCAATCATTACGGGTGAAATCGCCGAAGATTTAGCCTCCTATTTGGTGAACTCTGAACAAATTCCTTCCGCGATTGCCTTAGGGGTGCTTGTGAATCCGGATGGAACCATTGCCGATAGTGGCGGTTATTTAATCCAAGCTTTACCTGGCTGTGATGAAGCAACGTTAGTTAAAGTGGAACAAGCGGTGCAAGCGGCAAAACCCATTTCTACCTTGCTGCATGAAGGCTTAACCCCAGAAGAAGTCTTACAGACGATTATTCCTGCGAAGGATTTAACTTTTTTAGAAACGCGGGCAATTAAATTTCAATGCCGGTGTTCAAGACAACGAACAGAGACCACATTGAAACTACTTGGGAAAAAAGAGTTATTAGAGATGATTGCCGAGCAACACGGCGCCGATGTCCATTGTAATTTTTGTAACGAACATTACGCGTTTACGGAAGCAGATTTAAAACAAATCATTGTCGAGCTCGACACTCACTAATGTTATTTTTGGCAAAATGCTATCGCAATTTGTACAGCAATTTTTGCATTGTGTTTCACCAAGGCAATATTACTTTTTAAGGAGTCACCGCCCGTAAGGGTTTTCACTCTTCCCAATAGAAATGGCGTTAACGCTGCGCCTTTGATGTGTTGTTGTTCTGCTTCTTGGATGGCAGTTTGGATGGCTTGGTTCATGATGCGTGCATCCATTTCATGATCAACGGGAATGGGGTTCGCAACCAAGATTCCTTGATTGAGTTTAAGTTTATCTTGCGCATGCATAAGGGATGCGATTTGTTGTGGATTGTCCGCTCTTAAAGATAACTTCAAGCCACTTCGTGAATGATAAAACGCAGGAAAATCATCGGTTTGAAAACCAACGACAGGGACGCCCATGGTTTCGAGATATTCAAGTGTCTTTGGTAAATCTAAAATTGCTTTTGCCCCCGCGGAAATAACAGTGATTGGGATTTCGGCAAACGCTTTTAAATCAGCAGAAATATCAAAGGACGTTTCTGCGCCACGATGAACGCCGCCAATGCCTCCAGTTGCAAAAACTCGAATCCCAGCACGCCAAGCTAAATACATCGTCGTGGCGACCGTGGTGCCGCCAGATAAACCTTCCGCAATGACAAATGCCAAATCTCTTTGGGAGACTTTTTTTACATTTTTTGCTTGGGCAAAAGTAGTTAAGGCATCTTGGGTTAAACCAATATGGACAACGCCATTGATGATGGCAATGGTTGCAGGCGTTGCCCCTGCATCCATGACCACTTGTTCAACCGCGCGCGCCGTCTCTAAATTTTCAGGATATGGCATCCCGTGACTAATAATCGTGCTTTCTAAGGCCACGACTGGCAGATTTTTTCTTAATGCTTCTTCCACATCATGGGCGATTTTGATTTGCATACCTTGCTCCTTAAATTTGTAACTTATTGATACGTTCTTCTGCAGTTAACATTAACCAACCACCGATAACAATAATCACGAAAGCTTGAATCCCGATTCCCACCAACAATTGACCGACAACATGCAATTGACTCAATCCTTGTAAAACTAACCAAAGCATTAAACCCATCCAAGCAAAACCACCAAAGACGGCGAATAAGGCTGCCAAACTTTGTTTGACCACTTCCACTTCATGATGGTAATCAAAGCGTGGAAACCATAAATTTAACACCATAAATCCTAGTGATAACACCACTGTAAACAACAAGACAAAGATGGCAAACAAACCAATTTCTAACCAAGATAAAGCAAAGGTGACACCCCCCAAGATCGTTGCAACGAACGCCAAGGGTATTGTTAGGATTAGATTAAATCCTACTTTCGCTTGAATGATGGTGCGAGCAGGTATCGGTAATGATTTTAATAAGGCAAAGTTTTTTCCTTCCAATGAAAGACTCACTGCGGGGGTATACACCGTGGATAGGGAAAATCCAATCACCCCAAACATCAACCACACAGGATGTAATCCTACCAAACTAAGGATGGTATTCACTTCCGAGATGGCGCCAGGAAAGATCATGATGGCAAGCGTTGCAACCAGAAGCATGATTAAACCAAAACCTGTATTAATTAAATAAATCGAGGTACCAATAAATCGTTGCCATTCTTTTTTGATCAAATGCCAAAGCACCGATTGTTGCGAGGTTGGAAGTATCTCTATGTTTTTAATCACCGCGTTCGTACGTGTTTGATTCATCGCCAATAACGGGCCACTCATCACATAGACAAATCCAAATAAAATCAGTCCGTGAAGTGAAAGGAAAAGCAGCCAAGGGATGATATGTGCACCGACAATCGCCTCCACAAACCAACGACCTACTACATCAATTTGTTGAAACCAACTTAACCAACTTTGGGGTAGCCATTGATTAGAAAAGTAACTAAACCCTGCAAAGGTTAAGATGAATAACACGGAGAAGATACTTTGTAAGACATTCGCGTTCACCCAAGCTTGCGTCATCTTCCGAATACCATAAGAAACAAACGAGCCAAGCAACATCAAAGGGATTGGGGCGACCAAGGCCATAGGGACAAACAAAATCCATTGAAGCAAGGAAGCGTTGGTAAGATAACCCCAAACCCCAAAGGTAGGGATGGCCATCACCAGCGCAAAGAGATAAACAAACACCAACATCATCGAAATTTTACTTAAGATGATGGTTCGTTGAGGAATGGGTAAGGGTCCGAGTAAATCAAAATCTTTGTATTGAAATAAATAACCTTGGGCTTGAAAAAAACCAAATAAAAACCCTAAGGAAGCAAGTTGACTAAACCCTTGATAAAGCATTTGGTCTAATTGATTGACTGCTAGCAACCCGACGCCAATTTCGTATTGAAGAAAGACGGTCGAAAATGCAGTGACACCAAACGCATAGATTAACAACCCCACCATCAACCAGCGTTGGATGGTAGAACGCGCAATTTTTTGACCAAATAACCGTTGGACGCTCAGGCGTTCACGGAGAAAGGTCTTCAATAACAAACCATACATGATTACGTTAACTCCAAAAAGAGCGATTCGAGGTTTTGTTTACTCAAGACGGTTTTAGTCAGACCTTGGTGAATGATTTGTCCTTGCTTAATAATGGCAATCTTATTGGTGAGTTTTTCTACCACTTCTAAAACGTGGCTAGAAAAGAAAATAGACATGCCTGCTTCTGTCATCGATTTAAACGCTTCTTTTAAAACAAAACTTGCTTTAGGATCTAACCCAACAAAAGGTTCATCTAATAGCAACAACGCAGGGCGATGGACTAAGGCTGCAATCAAAGCTGTTTTTTGTTTCATCCCATGGGAATAAGTACTAATCGGTTGTTTCAAAAATGGTAACATCTCAAAACTTTGCCCATATTGATCAATCACCAATTGCCGCTCTTGAAGCGAGACCTTAAAGACATCGGCAATAAAGTCAATGTACTGTCGGCCTGTTAACTGTTCATATAAATCTGGATGATCGGGAACATAGGCTAAATGTTTTTTATAAGCAAGGGTATCTTTGGTGACATCAAGATTACGAAACGTAATCCTGCCCTGATCTAAACGGTGAATGCCGGCAATTGCTTTTAAAAGTGTGGTTTTACCTGCACCATTATGGCCAACAAAACCAAATAAATCACCTGGTTCAAGGGTAAGATTGACATCATTTAAAGCAAGTTTCTTTTTGTCGTAAGATTTACTCGCATGTCGAATAATCAGCATGATTTAAAGGAGTTTTTCAATATCTTGGGCAATCGCTTCGGGTAACACGGTGGGCGCGTAACGTTTCACCACTTCACCCTTACGGTTGATGAGGAACTTCGTGAAGTTCCATTTAATATTGCTACCAAATAAAGAGAAACGACTCTTCTTCAACCATTGATATAAAGGGTGCGTGTTGCGACCGTTGACTTCAATTTTTGCAAATGGTTTAAAAGAATTTTTTAATTTTGTTTCACAAATCATGGCCGTTTCTTCATCACTTTCTGGTGATTGATCGGCAAATTGATTACATGGAAAATCTAAAATTTCAAAACCACGGTCATGATAGGTTTGATACAGCTTTTCTAAGCCTTTATATTGTGGCGCAAGCCCACAGTGAATCGCGGTGTTCACAACCAACGCTACCTTTTGCTCATATTGTTTTAATGGGGCTGCTTTCCCTTGATAATCTTTGACTGTAAATGCATATAAATTCATGGGGATACCTCTATACTTTATTATTATAAACTTTTTGTTTTCGATATTCAGGTACATAGTGACGAATGATTTTTTGATGCGCTTCTGGAATGGGAAATCGATGGAGATTTGCCATCGGTACCCACACACCATTTGTGATGGATTCTTTTTTTACCTTGAATACCGAGCAAGTCATTAACCAAGTTTGATGGGTAAAAACGTGTTTAAAAAGGGTAGTATCTTGAGGTTGTATCGGGTGGAAAGCTTGTGAGGTTAACCAAGTTCCAAAATGGTTATCTTGGGTTTGGGGCAATAAATAAAAGTCTTTGAGGAGATTCGTTTCATTTTTGACGAAGAGGATGTGGTTATCCTTGATCACCAATGCGGTTTGCCATTCAATCGTTTTCGTTTGAGGTTTCTTTGAGATATAAGGAATACGATCAGTAAGTTTTTGACGAAATGCTAGACAATGCGATTGTAAGGGACATTGTTCACATTGAGGATTGATGGGTCGACAAACCAACGCCCCTAATTCCATCACAGCTTGGATATACGTTTCCGGTTTTGTTTGTTTAACGAGTTCACCATGGAGTTGGTCAATTTGTTTTCTTGATTTAGGTAAACGCATATCAGCCTGGATACCATAAAAGCGACTAAGCACGCGGATGACATTCCCATCCGTTGCCGGATAAGGTTGATGAAATGCAATCGCCATAATGGCCCCCGCGGTGTAGGCACCAACACCAGGGATGGCGATTACCTCTTCATAGGTTTTTGGAAACACGCCATCGTGGTTCGCCATGATGTATTGTGCCCCTTGATGTAAGAGGCGAAACCGCCGATAGTATCCTAAACCTTGAACTTCAGTTAGAACTTTTTCTAATGGGGCTTTTGCCAAAGAAGCAATCGTGGGAAATATGTTCATGAATGATGCATAATATCGCAGCACCGTTTCCATTTGGGTTTGTTGCAGCATCACTTCGCTTACCCAGATGCCGTAAGGACTTGGTTTTTCTCGAAAAGGTAAAAGTCGATGGTGTTGGTCATACCAACGATTCAGTAATTCTAAATTGAGTCTGGGTTTGTCCATTGCTCATATTTTATCGCGTATATGGGTATCGCGACAAAACAAATATGACTATAATAAGAAAAAGAGGTTTTCATGAAAAAAATAGTGGTTATCGGTGGAGGATTAGGTGGTTTATCGGCAGCGATTTCCCTTGCCGCAATTCCTGGTTACACCATCACACTGATTGAAAAGAACGCCCATTTAGGCGGCAAACTCAATGTCAAAAATGTTGATGGATTTTCCTTTGATTTAGGACCATCGATTTTAACGATGCCGCATTTGTTCGAAAATTTATTCACCAAACACCAAAAGAAAATGGCAGATTATATTCAAATTGAACCGGTTCGTCCGCATTGGCGAAACTTCTTTGAAGATGGCACAGTGATTGATTTGACCCATCAAATCGAAGCGATGATTAGCAACAAAAACTTAACTCAAGCGGATATCGACGATCTCAAACAATACTACGCTTACACCGAAAAAATCTATGGTGTCTCAGCGATGGTCGCGTTTGATAACCAGCTTGAGAATACGTGGGAGGCGATGAAATTTAAACCCTCCACGAGCATTTTTGCCAACATGGATTATTTTTCCACCATGGATCAAGGGGTTCGTCGCTATATTAAAAATCCTTATTTAATTGATATTCTTAACTACTTTATTAAGTATGTAGGTTCTTCTCCATATGATGCACCCGCGTTAATGAATTTATTACCTTATATTCAATGGAAGTATGACTTATGGTATGTCAAAGGTGGCATGTATAACATCGCCAAGGGGATGATGAAACTCATCTCAGAATTACCCCAAATCTCCATTCGAACGAATGCCGAAGTTGTCGCGGTCACCAAAGGCCAAGGCACCATTAAGACCTTACAGTTAAAATCCGGCGAGATCATGCAAGCAGATATTATTGTGTCCAATATGGAGGCGATCCCTTTTTACGAAAAAATCACTAAAGAATCAAAACCATTTTTGCAACGTTATCAACATAAATTTGAACCCGCATGTTCTGGGTTTGCCTTACACTTAGGGACCAATAAAGTGTATCCACAATTAGCCCATCATAATTTCTTTTACTCAAAAAATTCCAAAGAAAATTTTGCGAATATTTTTCACCATCACAAATTAAATCCAGATCCAACCATTTATCTCGTAGCTCCGATGCGCACCGATCCAAGTCAAGGGCCAAAGGGTGGCGACATCATCAAGATTCTCCCCCATATTCCTTACCTTGATCTAAAGCGGCCTTTCACTCCGGAAGATTATGCCGCATTTAAAGAAACCATTCTTACGAAACTTGAACGGATGGGGTTAACGGATTTAAGAAAACATATTGTCAGTGAAGAATTGTGGACGCCGCAAACGATTCAAGAGATGTATTACTCCAATCGCGGATCGATTTATGGCGTGGTTGCAAGTAAACGAAAAAACATGGGCTTCAAAATTCCTAAGCGTTCTAAACTCTATCGTAACGTTTATTTTGTTGGCGGTTCCGTTAACCCTGGTGGTGGGATGCCAATGGTCGTGTTAAGTGGTCAACAAGTCGTCGAACAAATCTTAAAGCACGAAAAAAACTAAAGACGTTTTAACACGCGTTGAAAGCGAATACGGTTATACCGTTGTAACCAAATAAGTGGTAGATTAAATACCAACGCATAGATAACCATGATCATCGCAATCCAAAACTCATTAAAAATAAAAAAGGTCACGCAGGGCAAAATTTGTAATAAGTGGGAATATTCAGCGCGTCTTGTTTCCTCAATAAATGTTTGTAAATATGCTTTTTGTGTTCCCGCTAGATGCTTCTTTTTAAAGCCTTCATTAAAAATCGTCGCCCCATCAGGAATCCATTTTTTCCAAAACCGAATTCCTAATGCCTTTTCATAAAATTGGCCATCGCGTTCCCAACTGCGTTGCCGGTACAACCAGGAATCTTTTTGGAATTTTTTCGCGGGTGTATGAAGGGTAATCTTAGAAATGGTTAAGTGATATATGGGCCAAAGCACAATGTTCAGCGCGAGCATTAGCCACGTTGGTACAGGAATGAGTGGAAACCAATCAATCATAAATCTAGCGTCCTCCCTTTCCAAGTGACTGTTTTTTGCCGTTTTAATCGTTGACTAGAACGAATGAATAATCCAACAAAGAAGAGTAAATAAATTGGATAAAACACAATGGTCAGAAGTGAAAATTGACCTACTTTTCTTGCGATGATAAAGACCAATAAACCCACACTCCCATAAATGATAAGGTAGGCTTGATCAATCCACATAAAGGGCGC
>JBMTFA010000006.1:0-21097 GCA_049433705.1 Bacilli bacterium | reverse complement strand
TTTAAATTGTTGTTCAAGTTTATGAACAATATCTCGAGAACTATATTTATCAATCAATGAGGATAATCGTTGATTAATAATTGGTTTACGATCGGCCATGGTCAATCACCTCCTTGGCAAGCGCAAGATAGGCTTCCGCCCCGCTCGATGTCGGTCGATAAAGATGGATTGGCATGCCCCTTGCACTCGCTTCAGCAAGCGAAACATTGCGAGGGATCTGCGTATAAAACGTATTTTCTTTAAATAGACCTCTAACTTCCGTTGAAATTTCCGTGGCAAGGCGAGTACGGGGATCATACATCGTCAGCAAAAACCCTTCAATTTTCAATGTTGGATGATATTCTTGTTTGACTTGTTGGATGGTTGCTAACACTTGAGCGACTGCTTCCATCGCAAAATATTCACATTGAACAGGGACAATCACACTGTCACAGGCAGTCAAAGCGGACACCGCAATCCATCCTAATGAGGGTGGGCAATCCAAGATAAGGTAATCGTAATTACCTTGAATGGTTTTCAAGGTATCTTTTAAGACGGCATATGGTTGAGGGTGTGCTTGTTGCATGAGACTTGTTTCAATGGTTGCGAGTTGGAGCGAAGCGGGTAAAATGGATAAAGATTTCATCGCGGTATAGCGAATTGCTTGGCGAATCGGTAGTTGATCAACGAGGACTTCATAAACGGTATGGGTAAGCGTCGCAACATCAACTCCAACACCACGACTTGCATTCCCTTGTGGATCTAAATCGACGATTAAAACTTTATGACCTAATTGCGTTAAACCACTGGCAAGTGAAATCGTGGTCGTGGTTTTACCTACTCCACCTTTTTGATTGGCAATGGCAATGATTTTTCCCATACGCCAATATTATAAAGGAGTTTTTTTAATCTGTGAAAACATTCGCGGATAGGCGGGTGGCGTAGGCGTGATTTTTTCAATCACCAATAAGGCACGTTGGTCATGGTCAGTAGGGAGACGATGGGTTTTGACTTCAACAATCGTTGCACCCAACACTCGTAACGCGTTTTTTGCCAACGCCATTTCTGCTAGATAATCTTTACCTTTATAGATGAGGGCATGTCCACCTACTTTAAGTAAAGGAATAACCAGTTCTAATAACATTGGTAAACTCGCAACTGCTCTAGCGACCACAAGATCATAAGGGACAAATTGGGTTTGTTTAGCTAACACCTCTGCCCGTTCACTGATTACTTGGATTTGTTTTAAAGATATGGCCTCAATGGTCGCACTTAAAAAGTTAGCTTTCTTTAATGTGGGTTCTAATAACGTGATGGAAAGTTGTGGATAAAGAATGTTTAAAGGGATGCCAGGGAATCCTGCCCCGGAACCAAGATCAAGTAACGTTTTAGCTTGCTGAAGGATGGGTAAAGGAAAACAAAGGCTATCGTAAATACCTTTTTCATAAATCAATGAAAGTGAATCATGCGCGGTTAAATTAAAGCGTTGATTGGTTTGGTAAACCCGTTGCGCATACGCATATAATTGGGATAATTGTGAAGCACTGACCGTAAGAGGAATTTGCGATAACGCTAATTTAAGCTGGGCGATTTCCATTTGGGGATCCTCGCTTAATTTGCATCACTAATAATGAAATATCACTTGGATTAACCCCAGAAATACGGGATGCTTGACCAATCGTTAAGGGTCTTACCTTTGCCAGTTTTTGGCGGGCTTCCATCGCCATGCCTTGTAAATTTAAATAATCAACGGATTCAGGAATGTGCAAGTCTTCATATTTGGCAAACGCTTGGGCTTGCTTAATTTCTTTTTCAATATAACCGACAAACTTCACATTGATTTCTAATTGACTAATGAGACGGTCATCGACTTGAAAGGATGTAAGGGTAGGGAAAAATGGAAGTAAATCTTTAAAGAAAATTGGCGGTCTTCTTAATAATTCATACGCCGTAATGCCACCTTGTAACGCCCCTTGACCTAAGGTTTGTAAGTAAGTGTTAATGAGGGGATTAGGGCGAACGGAGATGGTTTTTAAATGCGCTTCTAAATCTTTGAGTTGGGTTTGTTGCTCTTGATAACGGCGATATTGTTCTGATTTCACTAAACCAATCTCATAACCAATGTCGGTTAAACGTGTTTCCGCATTATCATGGCGAAGTAATAGTCGATACTCTGCTCTTGAAGAAAGTAAGCGATAAGGTTCTTGAGTGCCTTTGGTGACAAGATCATCAATCATCACCCCGATATAAGCTTGGTCACGACGAAGAATAACGGGTGGTAGTTCGCGAATTTTTCTTACCGCATTAATCCCGGCCATGATCCCAGCACCTGCAGCTTCTTCGTATCCGGAAGTACCAATAATTTGTCCCGCACCATAAAGCCCTGGCCACCGTTTTAATTCAAGGGTTAAGGCAAATTGGGTTGGTACAATCGCATCATATTCAATCGCATAGGCATATTTTAAAAAGACGGCTTTTTCTAAACCTGGTAGGGAATGCACCATTTGTTCTTGCACTTGTGGTGGCATCGACGTTGAGAAACCTTGTAAATACATGGAGTCGGTTTCTAAAGATTCGGGTTCAATGAATAATTGGTGCCTTGGCTTATCAGCAAAACGAACAACTTTGTCTTCAATCGATGGACAATAACGCGGACCGACACCTGTTACCAAACCACCAAACATCGCGGATTGTTTTAGATTAGCGCGAATAATGTCATGCGTCGACGGTTGGGTGTGAATTAAATAACACAAGGCTTGTTGATCATAGGGTTTAGCTTGATCAGAGAGGGAGGAAAAAAGTAAGTCACCTTCAGAAGGATATTGCGGTTCCATTTTAGAAAAATCAATTGAATCACGTTTGATTCGGGGCGGAGTCCCTGTTTTTAAACGGAAGAGTTCAATGCCCATTTTAGCAAGATTAGGGGATAGTCCTAAACTTGGTTTTTCCCCATCAGGTCCGGCAGAGCGTTTGGATAAGCCTACGAGTACTTCTGCTTCCATGTACGTACCGGTGGTTAAAATAACCGCATCCGATTCAATTTTTTCACCCGTAGATAAGATGACACCGAAGACTTTTTCATCATCATGAAGCAGGTCAAGCACCATCGCTTCTCTGACGGTTAGATTTTCAGTTTCATCCGCAAGTTTTTGCATAAAGCGAGGATACCGAAGTTTATCGACTTGGGCGCGAAGGCATTGCACCCCAGGACCTTTACCGGTATTTAACATCTTCATTTGCAAATATTCGGCATCAGCGCCGATACCCATTTTGCCACCCAAGGCATCGATTTCTCGAACCACAATACCTTTGGCACTGCCCCCAATCGAAGGATTGCAAGGCATGTTGCCCATCATCTTTTTATTTAAGGTAAGGAGCAAGGTTTTGGCGCCCATGTTGGCAGCAGCAAAAGCCGCTTCTAAACCAGCATGGCCACCACCAATGACAATGACTTCAAAGCGATCCATAGATGTTTTAGCCGACGCTGCCTTCCATTTCCAGCTTGATTAAATGGTTAAGTTCGACCGCATATTCCATCGGTAATTCTCGTGAGAAAGGTTCGATGAATCCCATGATAATCATTTGGGTTGCATCTTCTTCTGAAAGCCCACGTGACATGAGATAAAAGAGTTGGTCTTCGGAAATTTTACTGACCGTTGCTTCGTGTTCAATAAACGATTCATTGTTTAACACCTCGTCTTTAGGAATGGTGTCAGCTTTACTTTGCCCATCTAAGATTAACGTGTCGCATTCGGTATGGTTTTTACTGTTGATGGCCTGTGGATGAATTCGCACCGTTCCACGATAATTACTCACCCCACCATTACGAACAATGGTTTTTGACACAATCGTTGAAGAGGTATCGGGTGCCAAATGAATCATTCTTGCACCGGCATCTTGTTCTTGGCCTTTACCGGCGACGGCAATGGAAATGACGGTTCCTTTGGAACCACGCCCACCAAGAATAACGGCAGGATACTTCATATTTTTCATTGAACCAATGTTGCCATCAATCCATTCCATTTGGGCATTTTCATGGCAGTACGCACGTTTGGTGACAAGGTTTAATACGTTGGGTGACCAGTTTTGAATCGTCGTATAACGGCATTTTGCATTGGGTAAAACCACAATTTCAACAACGGCAGCATGCAAGGATTCAATTGAATAAATGGGTGCAGTGCAACCTTCAACATAGTTGACACTTGCGCCTTCATCGACAATGATTAGGGTCCGTTCAAATTGACCAGTCTTTTCATTATTAATGCGGAAATAGGCTTGAAGGGGCTTATCTAAGTGAACATTTTTTGGCACATAAATAAAGGAACCACCTGACCATACTGCTGTGTTTAAAGCGGCAAATTTATTATCATTGATCGGAATGACACTGGCGAAATACTTTTGGAAAAGTTCGGGGAATTGTTTTAAGCCTTCATCCGTGGATAAAAATTTAATGCCCTTTTCTTCAACTTCTTTTAACATCGAGTGGTACACCACTTCTGATTCATATTGGGTGGTCACACCGGATAAATATTTGGCTTCCGCTTCGGGAATCCCTAATTTTTCAAACGTCTTTTTAATCGTGTCTGGCACTTTATCCCAAGTGGTTTCTTCTCTTTCAGAAGGTTTGGTGTAGTAAGTGTAGGTTTGAAAATCAATAAAGTTTAAATCCGGACCAAAGTTTGGCATCTTTAAACCTTGGAAAATTCGAAACGCTTCCACGCGTTTTTCTTCCATCCACTTTGGTTCTTTTTTCAACCGAGAAATTTGCCGGACAATTGCTTCTGAAATGCCTTTATCTGTTTTTAAAATTGAGACGTCTTTATCATTAAACCCATACCGATATTCATCTTGTGGGATATTGTCTTTGTCCATTTTACTTTTCCTCCTTTAATAAGGTTTGTAAGCCTTCCCATCCAAGGGTGGCACATTTGATTCGACTCGCCTGCTTATACGTGTTTTGAAACACCATCGCTTCCCCTAAGACTGTATCGTCATAAGGTTGCGCATGAATCATCTTCATATACTGCTCAACGATATAGGTTGCTTCTCGTTTGGTTTTTCCCAAACACAACTCCGTCATGATTGAGGTAGATGCAGTAGAAATCGTGCAAGCAACCCCATCAAAACTGAGTGCTTTTATTATGCCATTTTCCATGACAAGATTCACGTAGATATCATCGATGCATCCTGAGGTATCCATATGAATCGTTTTCACGTTGGCTAAAGCCAGTTTGTGCCGATTTCGTGGGTGCTCATAATGATCCATGATGATTTGTCGCATCATGGTTGGGTCATTGAAAGTAGGCATCTAAAAAATTCCTTCCATTTTTGGCGGCAACCAAGAAGCGATCCACCTCTTGTTTGGTGTTATAAAAATATGCTGACCAGCGAACAGTTCCATCGGTTTTTAGGTAATCCACCATATTACGAACACAATGTTGACCAGAACGCACGGCGATGCCTTGACTATTGAAATATGTCGCAGCATCTTGGGGATTCACGCCCTCAATATTAAAGGCAATAATCGCGGTATCGGTTTTCTCGTTATAAATTTTAATATGCGGGATGTTCTTTAAACCGGCTAGGCAATAATCTCTTAACTGGATTTCTTGTTCATGAATCGCAGAAAATCCAAGTTTTTCTAAATAATCAATTGCAGCTTTGAGACCGATAATGCCTGCCCAATTTTGCGTCCCTGCTTCAAAAATTTGCGGGATGGGAGCATATTTCACTTCTTGCTTTTTGTTATAACGTAATGACATCCCACCGCCTGAGAAAAACGGTCGCATCTTTTCAAGCAAATGGTACTTGCCATATAAAATACCTATGCCCGTTGGACCAAGCATTTTATGACCAGAAAAAACTAAAAAATCCACATCGGTATCTTGAACGTTAGTCGGTAAATGTGGCACCGATTGGGCCCCATCGAGGACAACCAACGCTCCTGCTTCATGGGCCATTTGGGTAAGCGTTTTTACGTCATTGCGTGTCCCTAAAACATTGCTAACTTCTGCAAACGCAACCATCTTAGTTTTCTTTGTTAAAGCCGATTTCAATAACGCAGGTGTTAAGCGTTGATGCTCATCTAAATCTAAAATAATTATCTTTGCACCGGTTGTTTCCGCAACTTGATACCAAGGTAAAACATTGGCAGCATGCTCGGATTCAGTCATGATGATTTCATCACCAGGTTGTAGATAGGTTTGGGCAAAACTTTGGGCAATCATGTTAAGACCCATCGTGGTGCCAGTAGTAAAAATGATTTCTTTAGCTTGGGCACGAATAAAATTAGCAACCGTTTGCCGCGATACATCAATCGCTTGTTCTAAACGATAGGCCAAATCATATTCCCCGCGTCCAGCATTGACGGGAAACTCATGATAATAAGTGTTCATCGCCTGCACCACTTGCGTTGGTTTTAATGAAGTAGAGGCGTTGTCAAAATAAACAAAGGGTTTGCCTTTGAATTTTTTCTTTAAAATCGGGAAATCTTTTCGAACTTTATCGATGGTCACTCTTGGGTTCCTTGGGCAATTTGATTTTGGAGAGCTTCTTGGATATTTTCATCCGTAAAGTAACGAATAATCGGTTGTAAATAACCTAAAGTAATCAACCGTTTTGCTTCTTTTTTGGTTAAACCACGAGACTGTAAATAATAAAGGTGATCTTCATTCACACGACCTACCGTAGCCGCGTGAGACGCCTCCACTTCATTTTCATCAATTTTTAATACTGGATCAGCGCGACCTAAACACTTTTCATCAAACACCATGATTTTAGCCGCTTGATGCGTTTTAGAAAATTTCGCCCCATTAAGAATGTGACCAGTCCCGGTAAATTGGAGCGTACTATTTCCTTCAGTAACCCCATAGTTGGTCATGTTTGCATATGTATTTAAATTTTTATGCGTGAAATTTACCGAATAAAATTTGCGGTCTTGTTGACTAGCCAAGCAAGCGGTTCGCCATTCAAGATTAGAATCTCTACCTAACATCTCAAATTGAATCATGACTTTACCACGACCTTCAGTAAAATCTGCGATGGCAGCCTCTAAGTTTACTTGCGAGCCAACGGTGGCTTGCCAAGTTAAATTCTTATTTTTACCAAACATCGCAAATTGAATCTTGCCGTTAACATGATCCGCAATATCCACATCCACTTTTAAATCATACTGGCCATTTTGGACGAGTAGATCAATGTTGGCTTCTGGGGCAATAATCAAATGGATAAGCGGTAAGTTTACTTCACTTAAATCGAGTAAATAGTGAGTAATTTCACGCGTAGCGGGAATATGAAAAACCCCTTGATTCGCGACAAGTTTATTTCTTGGCATGATTGGTGGCCTCGTTGGTTGCACAAGCGCCAATTGAAATGGTATTCATTGCCACAGGTTTGGCATCTTTGTCTTCTTTTTTGATGCTAATGCCGTATTCCTTTGTTAGCCATTCATAACCAGAACCATCGATTTTGGTAATCACTTCTGGACCACCTTCAACCGCTACCCGACCATTGATCATCACGATCACGCGTGTCGGTTGGATCATTTGGAAGAGACGGGCGTAGTGTGAAATGATTAAAAAACTGCTATTGGTTTCTTTTTGTAAGCGTTTAATTGCTTCGGCAACGGTTTGTAATGCATCCACATCTAAACCAGAATCAATTTCATCCAACATCGCAATCGATGGTTTCAAAAGAATTAACTGCAATATCTCATTACGTTTTCTTTCCCCACCAGAAAAACCTTCATTTAAATGCCGATGGCTTAATTCCATTGGGATCTTCATTTGCTTCGAGGCATCATCTAACTTTTTATATAATTCAACAAGATTAATTGGTTTTTCTCTACGAACATTAATCGCCGCCTTTAAAAAATCAGAGTTAATGACCCCCGGGACTTCCGAAGGGTGTTGCATGCCCAAAAATAAACCCGCTTTAGACCGTTCATCAACTTCCATTTCCAAGACGTTTTTGCCATCTAGTAAAATTTCCCCATCCGTCACTTCGTACTTGGGGTGACCCATAATCGCAGACAATAAGGTGGACTTACCATGACCATTGGGACCTAGTAAGGCAACCGTCTCGTGGTCATTAATCGTAAGGTTGACACCTTTTAAAATATGGATGTCGGCAACCTTCACCCATAAATTCTTTATTTCTAATTTCGCCATATTTTTCTCCTTCAAAGGTATATTTTAAGTGATTCGTCATGAATCCACAAACAATTTGATAGGAATAGAAGGAGGGATTTTATGATGAATTTCTCGACTTTTGGTTGGCATGGAGGTTGGGGGTTACCAAATATAGTAGATATTTGTTGAATATGGCCCCATAAAATAATAAAATAACTATGCTTTATTGCTAGGAGGATTCTTAAGAAATGAATCGTAGGAAAATTGCTATCGCATCCTTTGCGTTGGCCACACTTGTCACGCTTAGTGCATGCAGTAACCCAGTGACTGAAAATGGTGATGGTTTTATCATTACCTTAAAAGATCAAACAGGAAAGGATGTAGGCTACACCGCCGACCAACTTTTTGGTCAATATCGCCAAAATGAATTTGGTGTTTCCAAATTTGTTGAATCCTTAACCGAACTTGTCATCCGTAATCAAATCAATCAAGAAGATACGGCAACGCAAGCATTAAAGGCGGAAATTCTCCGTAAAGCAGACATTAGTGTCGATGGGGTCAAAGAAACCGCACGCACGAATGCATCTACGAACGGTACGAATTATAATGATGAATTACAAACCTTATTGGACTCCTATAATGTAGAAGACCTCGAAGAATTAAAAGACTATTTTGCTTATCGGACGATGAAGCAAGAAGTTGAAGACCGTTATTTTAAAGACAATAAAGAAAACTTATTAGTTGGCGATGACTTTCGTCCTGGTTACTTGACCGAACGGTTACCTTATCATGTCAAACATATTCTAGTTAAGGTTTCTGCAGCCGGTAGCGATCTATATAATGGTAAGATTTCCGAAGCTGAAGCAAAGAAACTCTCTGCAGTTGCCAATCGTTTAGCGATTCAACGTAACGGTGAAACCTTTGGTGAAGTCGCTCGTGAAATGAGCGAAGATGGCTCCAAAGAACAATTTGGTGATTTGGGAATTATGTCCAAAGCAACCAGTTTTGTCAATGAATTCAAACTTGGCATTTATGCCTATGAAGCAGTCTTTAATCAAACCCCTGAAGTCATTGCGAAACGTGATCAACTTAATGTGCCTGAAACAGCGATTGATTTCTTTGATGAACTTGGGTTAGCAACCATTCCTTTCCATGCATTTGATTCATTAAATCAATTTGCGAATGTGACCAAGGACCTTAATGGTAACCCAGTGAATAATAATGACGCTTTATACTACCCACGTAACGTTATTTTTAATGAATTCTTTAACCGTCACAATATTGCGGTTGTTACTCCTGAAAGTCGTGGTGGTGGCGATTATATTTATCCAGGATTTAGAGAAGTTCCAGAACTTGGAAATGAAAAAGTCCTTACAGATGAAAATGGTAAGGTTATCCTTGTGGTTCGCGCTGGTACCGGTAGCGGTGATAGCGGTTATCAAGGTATCCACTTTATCGTCGTTGAACGTTCCGCTTTGATCGACATTCAAAATGGTGTGGCTTTAGAAGATTACTACACCACAGAAATTCCAGGAACACCAAACTATCCGCAAGCGAATGGGCAAGATTTAGTGACGTTTGTTAATTACAATGTCACCACAACGGCCAACTATAAAACTCGTGCAGAAACGGTCACCAGCGAAATTCGTAATTTTGATCGCTTCTTTAACTTCCGGATGTTAAGCCAATTGATCGATGAACAAGCAGTGACGTTTGTCGATGAAGACTTAGAAGACGCTGTCTTAAATTATATGGATGTTTCCCGTCGCAGTGCTAGCTTCGATCAAGCCTTACAAGAAGCGAACACTTGGAATACCTTCATTGAATTTTTGGAATATCAAGAATTCCAAAGACAACGCTTGATTGATCTAGACTGTGCCTATAACTATCAAGATCCAACAAGCGCCTTGTTTACTGTAGGAGGAATCTGCTATGTTCAAAAATAAATTTAAAGCAACCGCCATTGCCTTAACCGCTGTGTTCTTAGTAGGTTGCACAGACATCACCGTCTCACCAACTGACAACGATGGCAACATCTTAAATAACTTAGTCTCAGAATTAGAAAAGAATGTTAATTCGGTTGTTTATGATGCGCTTCGTGACGGTGGCAACCTCAATCAACGGACGTTAGATGATGTCATGTTTTTAATCGCAGAAGACCGTATTGGCAATTATGATGATTTAATGGCATCAACCGATGCCGATGATGAGGCTTTGGTTGAAAAAATTCAACGCCGTATTAATGAAAGAATGTACGCGCTCATTAGTTCTGGTCAATTCGAAACGCGTAATCTTTTCTCTGAAGAACGCTTTGCCTTCTCCATTGAAAAACAACTTTATCCTTTAGATCGTGAACCTAATGATCCATGGGTCACTGACTTCATTTTCCCTGCTAAAAACAATGAGGCCATTCTTTCGGGTGATGTCTTAGAAGACGCCATCCACATGGAATACTATGAAACCTTTATTCGTGAGGACCTCTTACCAAAAATTTATCGTGATCTTTTAGTTGAACAATACTTAATGGACCAAGACTACTCTTCCTTAGGTAGAAGCTATGCGCGTAAAGTGAATTACATCGCCTTACGGGTCTCCAATGAATACCCTGAAGCCGTTAAATATTTAATGGATAGTTTTATTGATCAATATATCCTTAATGAAAACGTCAATGATCCTGCTGATTTAGAATTACTCGCTAACGGCTGGCGCGGTGTGGATACCAGTGCTGGTGCCGAAAACCGTCAATTTACCTTTGCACCAGATTCACCTGAATTTGAGTTATTAGATGCTGCTGGACTTGTCGGCGAAGGCACGTTCCGTAACCTTTATGGCGAAATCTTAGAACGTTATGAAAAAATCGTTCCTGAAAATCCATTATTAACCGATAAAGCAATTGAAAGCGAATTTACGGGTAGTGGTCAATATACCCCAGAAACCGGTTTAGCGATTCGCCGTAACGAACTCATCAAGCGTGATTTCACCATGGATGGCTGGCACATTAAAAATGGTGGATTAGGTTCTTTACCTGCTGCGATTCGTGACCGCGTCTTTAATATCGGTGTGGCGAACGCGATCGATCGTATTAGTGATGAAGCAGATAATGTTGCAAATCCCAATACCTCTGATTTCTTAAGAAAGATAAATGATGTTGCCTATTTAATTCCCCAAACCTCGCAACAAAATGATGCGCGTAATTTCTTGCTCTATGATGCGAATAGTACCACTTACTACATCGTTCAAGTGTTAGAAGCAGTTAACACCACGAAGATGAATGCCTCTGAATCTTCAACCACCAACTACGATGCCATTGAAGATGATGGGGGTGTCAAACGTGAATTAATCGCTTCAGAAATTGCGAAGATTTTAGGGGCTCGTGAAGCCAGCATCAATGCAAGTAACCTCCACTGGTTAAAACTTGCTGACCTCCGTTTCCACGATCAAACCATTTATGACTTCTTCAAAGAACGTTTTCCAACGCTCTATGATGAAGAAGCCAGCGAATAAGCACCTACTAGAAGTCACCACAATCATGTTAAAATAAGGAGAAGCAATTCTCCTTATTTTTTTGGAGGTAACCCTCATGGACCAACCTTGTATTTTTTGTCAAATTATCCAAGGGAATATCCCTGCCCACCGCGTTTATGAAGATGCCGATGTGATTGCCTTTTTAGATATTCAACAAACCACCAAAGGTCATACCTTAGTGGTCCCAAAAGCGCATTATGATCACTTATTAAGTACGCCTAAAGCGACCGTGCATCAAGTGATCTCAGTTGCCCAACGCATAGGGCAAGCGCAAATTCAAACCCTAGGAGCCAAAGGCGTTAACTTTATTTCTAACGCGCTGAAAGCAGCAGGCCAAACGGTGATGCACTTTCACGTCCATGTCATCCCTCGTTATTTACCCTCCGATCGCCTCCGGATCGAGATGCAAGCGAACGAGCAAAAGGGAAAACTCAATTTACCAGTGCTTGCCGATCAGTTAAAAGCATCTTTAGAAGAAAAATAATTTACGATTTCGGTTTAAAAAAACTACGATCATCTAAGGCAAAGATTCGGTTGGTAAATTGACCTGGTTCAGTTGCATCCAAGGCTTTATCAACGATGGTCATTTTTGCATCAAAATCATCCACCATGCTGACGAACAGGGCTTCTTTCGTAAGAGGCATAACGGCACTGCCAAATTCCGGTTTGCCATGATGGGATAAAACAAGATGTTGTAGCAACATCACTTTTTCTCGATTGATATTCAGCGATTCCCCTTGACTTTGGATTTTTCCCGCCATCCATTGTAAGTGGCCAATTAACTTACCTTCGGTACTGTATTTTGGAATGACCGCACCGGTAAATTCAACCGTCTTCCCTAAATCATGTAACAGAATCCCCGCATAGACTAAACTTGAATTGATTTTAGGATATAGCGGGATTAACGCAACGGCTACTTTGATCATCGATAAGGTGTGATAAATCAAACCCGAGGTATATTCGTGATGATTTCTTACCGCTGCAGGATAGGTTAAAAAAGCATCATAATGTTGTTCAATCAAGGTTTGAGTCAACTTTAAATAGTCTGGGTCGGTGATCCTAGCAATCGCTACTTTTAATTCTTCTGCGAGTTGCTTTAAAGGCACGGGTGCGGATATCGTATAGTCTTCTAAGCGAATTGTGTCAGGGTTTAAACGTTGAACTTGGTTGATCCGAACTTGAAGGACTTGCCGATAAGCAGATACATCCCCATCGACCAATAAAAACGCGCCAACTTCAATTAAGGATTCCATTTCCGGTTTGATGTCCCAAAATTTACCTTCAATTTGACCGGTTTTGTCTTGAAGAATGATCGTTAAATAAGGTTGACCCGAAGCGGTAACTCCTTTATTGATTTGGGTTACTAAAAAATTTTGTTTAATCGCTAAACCATCTTTAAAGTCTTTAATCATCATCTTCGGACTCCTTTATGAACCGCTTAATATTGGAATAATTATAGCCTTTTCGTAAAAGAAAGTTAATGACTTTTTCTCGGTATTCCTTGCCCTGATAACGAGCCTGATAAAGACGTTTTGCTTTCGCAATCGCCATGTGTAAATGGGCTTCTTCTTGATCTACTTCTACCATTACCAAACTATCTATAAGTTTTAAAAATTGATTAGGATGAAAGCCTCGAAGTAACAATTTTTGCTTTAAAGATTCTTGTAGTGCCCGTTGACTCAATCCTCGTCGATTAGGTAGGGCTTGATCAATGATTTTTTTAATCATGGTTGCCATCAATGCCTCATCATAAACGATGGAAGTGACGAGCGTTTTACTAAATCCCTTGTCAAACAATTTTGTTTCAATCGCCCGCGGTCCGTAGCCACGAGATTGATAATGTTGGACCCAATCTTTCATCAAGGAAGCATCATCCAATAAGTGAGCTTGTTTTAATCGATCAATGACTTGATCAACCGTAGGTTTGTTTGCTTCACGGCGGTATAACTTTTCCCGAACTTGATATTCGCTATATCGCCCTTTGCTTAATAAGCGAAATCCATAATCGATAAAAGGTTGTGTTTTCGTTGCCACCTCTAACTGATGGTAGTTTTCTTCCGGGATCACTTTTCCAACATAAAAATAATCTTGGGTGTATTGGTCCGGTGTGAGGGTAAGCGTTTCTCCGGATAAAAAGGCAATTAAAATACGTTTTCTTTTGACGGTTATCGCTTCAATGATTTTACCAGTATTGGCGCGTGGCACGCTGATATACCTCAAGTAAATTTTCGTAGAATGTTGATAATGCGTAAGGCTTTACCGCGGATTCCATTTCTAACATCATGCTTGTTTTCTTTGCCTCAGTAAGTTGGAAGATAGCGTTTACTTGGCGGGCAAAGTCTTCGGCGTCTGTAAAGATAAAACCAGTTTGCTGATGCCGAATTAAGCTGGCTAAGTTTTCATCAAAACGGCAAAGCACGACCCGATGGGAAACCATCGCTTCCATAAAGGTTAATCCTTGGGTTTCGGTTAAACTCGCAGACACAAACACGTCTGCTAGTTGATAATAGTAAGGAACTTCTTGAATTGGTACTGCGCCAACAAAACTGACAAACTTGTCTAGACCCAGTTCAGTGGTGAGCTGCATTAAATCATGCCGGTCTGGGCCATCTCCCACCATCAATAAGCGGGCTGGTTGCGCCTGCGTTTTTAAGTAGGCTGCAAACCCGCGAATAATCATATCCATACTTTTTTCTTTGGCTACTCTGCCCAAGGACAACAATACTTTTTCGCCAGGCTTCATCCATTTTTGGCGAAGTTCCTGTAGCTTTGTTTGATCAAGTTGTTGAAGATTAAAGCGAGAAAAATCAATCCCTGTCGGAACAATATTGATGTAGCGTTCCACGCCATAACTGCGGATTTTTTCTTTGGTCTTGAGAGAAGGGGAAATAAATTCGGTACATTGTTCAGCGATGGATTTTGAGAATTGTTTGACCACGCGAGAGGCTAAGCCCTTTAGGAAACCAGCATAGTGGGTGTAGTCTTCATACATGGTGTGATACGTAACCACGGTGGGGACTTTTAAAAAGAAGGCGGTTATTTTCCCAAAGATGCCAATCCCTGCGTCAGTATGAATATGAATCACTTCTGGTTGCCATTTTTTGATTGACTGATAAGCTTTTGCATTAAAAAAACTCGACATTCGATATCCATATAGTTTTTTTAATTCCACACCAGGTATACGAATCATGGTTGGTTGAATATCAGCTGTCTTTCCAAAAGGATTAGTGGTGATGACAAGCACTTCATGTCCTTGATCATTTAGGACCTTTTGGTGCAAACCAACGCTGACGGAAACCCCATTGATTTCTGGAGGAAAGGTGTCGGAAAATAATGCAATTCTCATTTTAAATCGTCTTTAGGTTGCTTACGTTTTTTTATCTCATCCGTGTGCATGACGTTGCCGTAGCGGTCAACCTTCTTAGGCTTAAATCCAAAAAAATCACGCGCCATTTTTGAAAACCGATTGGTTAATCTTGCCGTTGACATTTCTCCGGTACTGAACATCATTTCAGCGGTTTGCCGCCGAATCTCAATCGTGGATTTTTGCAATTCAACAAACGATTGACTACCTGCATCGAGCTTCGCATCCTTATTACCAAGGTTAAAGGCAATGACACTAAAAGCACCAATCACCAACGTGAGATAAAACGTGACCCCACGCCAGATTAATTGTGGGGCAATGGTTTGTGCGTAGCCACCAAATAAACTTTGGAAAAGGTAAGAAAAGAAAAATTCAGAAAATCCAACTGCACCAGGTAAGGGAGCGAAATAAATAATGACATTGAGGTAGGCCGTCATGAATATCCCATCCAATAAATTACTTTGGGATAAATCGATGGTAGGCAATGCCATCGCCGATAAATAAGGAATTGAGTTACTTAAAGTCATTCTTAGGAAGAAAAAAAAGATTAAAACAGTGGTGACCGCGGTGTTTGAACTTAAGCGTTTACTTTCAATGCGGAAGTTTTCAATTTGAACAGAGAGATCGGTTTTCACCTTTTCAGCATTCTTCAGTAATTTGAGCTTGCCCAGTAACCCGACGACGCCATTGACGATTGTGCGATGAATAAACTTTGATTTGGTAAGAAGAATGATGAAAAAGATCACCAGAAAATTCACAAGAAATCCTAATAAAGATAAATAAATAATAGGAATCGAAATGCCACCAATCACAACAGACTCTGTGATGGATAAGAACTTATCGAGACGAAAAATAAGGGCAATTATACCAAAAATGACTTGGGCAATTTGTGAGAGTAAAAAGTGCATCACGAGAATGGAAGCCGCATTGGCGATATCCATGCCTTGTTTACCAAAGGCGTATGCTTGGGCAAATTGACCACCCGTTCCTGAGGGCGTGATGTGGGAAAAGAAAACCCCAATAAAATAATTATTAAATGCGCGTTTTAAATTATACCTAGTGGTATAAAGTCGGGCGAGAATAAACAGAATGACCCCTTCGAAAAAAATATTTAACGCCATGACGCCAAGGATTAGGATGATCATCTCTAACTTGGCTTGGGAAAAGGCTTGAATCACTGCATCAAGATTATCATCTGTAAATAAAGTAAAGGCAGTAAAACCTATGGCAACAAGAAAAATGATCAGCAAATTAATGCGATATTTCTTATTGGCGTTCTTTTTTTTAATTTGTCCTTGCGGGGATTGCTGTTCTTGCATGAAAATACCAAGAATTTAGACCTTGATTATTATAGCACAAACTCTTCTTTTCCTTTTTTAGAGAAACCATCGGTTCTAATGAAGATTAAGAGGTGTTTTCTCCCAATTAAAAAGTCAAAGTTGTATAATGATTATCGACTGCAAAAATGAAGAAATATTTTGTCCTACTTTATCGCTTTACGAAAGGTTACCGAAAACGTTACTTACTCTCCTTTGTGATTTTGTTTTTTGCTTTACTCTTTTTATTGCTCGCAAATTTTTCCACTAAAATCTTAGTAGATACCCTTCAAGGCATTCCCCCTTCAGGACCTATTGATACTTTATTAACCCAACTATTAGGTGGCCAAGTCTTCTTAAGGGATAATCTATGGCTGATCGCAGTCTTTATTTTATTCCTTGGCACTTCCAGAGCCTTGATGTTCTTTTCTCGATTGATTATCCGTGGGTTAATGGATGTTAATCTTGGTCGGGATATTCAACTCGATTTGTTTTATCATATTGAACGCTTACCTTACGCATATATTAAGAAAAATAAAAGTGGTGACTTAATTCAAACATGCACCCGAGATTTAGATATTGTTCGCCGCTTCTTGGTTCGCCAAGTCAATTCCATCGTTTACACGATTTTCTTAACCACGATTGCCTTCTCTATCCTCTTAACCGTATCCTGGCAAATTGCCCTTTCTAGCACGATTGTCTTACCCTTTATGTTTATTTATGCCTTTGCCTTAATTAAACGTGTTCGCAAACTCTTTAAAATTACTGAAGATAGTGATGGATTAGTCTCAGCAAAAATTGAAGAAACGTTATCGGGGATTCGCTTAGTGAAAGCCTACAATAACGAAACCTATGAAATTAAAGATTTTAAAGATCACCTGCAAGATTACAAAAAGAAATTTATCAAGTGGCGCTTAACGAGTTCGTTCTTCTTCTCTTCAACCGATATTCTTGTTTTTGGCCAAATCGCCCTTACTTCTGCCTTTGGGGTGTATCTTGCCGCCACCGGTAACATCTCAGTAGGAACCTTTGTGGTCGCCCTTCAATTTGTGGGACAAGTGGTGTGGCCAGTTCGTGATGTCGCCATGACGTTATCGAATTTAGCCCAAGCGATGGCCTCCATCGACCGACTGAACACCATTCTTAATCAACCCCTAGAAGACATCGAAACCGGCGAACGACCTACGATTAAAGGTGGGATTGAATTCAAGAGCATGTCTTTTAACTATGATGATAGTGATGAAGTCGTGTTGAAAAACTTTAGTCTTTCCATCAAGCCGGGTGAAACCGTTGCGATTATGGGCAAAACAGGCTCTGGTAAATCCACCGTATCCCATTTGTTAACGAGGTTATATGATTACACCTCTGGATCGATTAAGATTGATGGTCATGAACTAAAGAACATTGCTAAAGAACATATCCGTCGGCAAATTGCGACGGTCCTGCAAGAACCCTTTTTATTTTCGAAAACAATTATCAATAATTTAAAAATTGCCAACTCCAATGCCACCGCAGAAGACATTCAAAAAGCGGCCCAGATTGCAGATATCCACCAATCCATCATTAACTTTAAAGATGGGTATGATACGCGTGTAGGTGAAAAAGGGGTAACGCTTTCCGGTGGTCAAAAGCAACGCTTGGTGATTGCTAGAACCATTATTTCCAAAGCCCCGATCCTTGTTTTTGATGATTCTTTATCTGCTGTCGATACGGAAACCGATATGCATATTCGTACCGCCCTGAAAAAACGCCAAGAACAATCGACCACCCTCATCATCACCCATCGTGTCGCAACCGCGAAAGATGCTGATAAAATTATTGTCCTTGAACAAGGTCAAATTGCGGAAATAGGCACGCATGAAGAATTAATTAAGAAACCTGGATTATACAAACGTATTTTTGATATCCAAACGAGGATGGTCTAACATGGCAAGTTTTTCCTTTGAAGAAGAAGCATTATCGAATAAACTCAACTTTTCGAGTTGGGGTAAAATCGCCAAGTACGCCTTAAAGCGTTGGGGTTTATTGATCATCATGTTGGTGTTGATGATTTTTATTACCTTCCATGATGGAAGTTTTATTCCTTTGCTTAATCGTGCGATTATTCGGTCGTTAACCGCCATTGAAAATCAAGCCGTTCCCGGTCGTAACCTCATCAGTGAACTCACGATGGATGTGACGTTAATTTTTGGGATTCAATTTACCATTAACTATTTGGAATACATTGGTTTAATTATTGCTGGAATTATGATTCGCGCCGTGGGTATCTACGCCTTATTTTTTACCACCAATTATTTAGAAATGTCCGTTTACATTGATATTCGTGAAGATGCTTTTTCACAAGTGCAAAAGCTCTCATTTTCCTACTTTGATAAGACATCTTCCGGATGGCTAATTGCCAGATTACAATCGGACACAAGTAAAATTTCTGACATGATTTCATGGGGAATTACCCGCTTTGTTTGGATTATGTTTGAATTAGTCTTTATCTTAATTACGATGTTTTTAATCTCGTGGGAAATGTCATTAGTGTTACTTGCAACGGTTCCGATCATGTTATTTATCGCCCCGTATTTCCAATTGAAAATCTTGAACCTTTCCCGGATTGCGCGGAATGCTTTTTCAAAATATGTTGCCTGGTTAGCGGAAGTCATCGCGGGAGCTAAGACGATTAAAACCTTATCGATTGAACAAAACGTGCAAAAAGAAGCAAACGAGATTGTCACCGATATTCGAGATAAATCCTGGAAGACCGCAAAGACCCAGGCCTATTTTTATCCCTCTGTCACTTTAATCTCTACGATTACCACAGGGATTGTCATCTTTGTGGGTTCGTCATTGATGTTAGCCAATACCATTATTTATGATGTCTCCATCTTTGTCTTATTCATTGGCTTTGTCAGTGCTTTATATACACCCATCCAAGAATTCGTTGATTTATTCACCGAGCTCATGTCTTCGCAATCATCCGTGGAAAAAATCCTTTCCCTGATTGAAACCAAACCGCAAATCAATGATACCCAAGAGGTGATTGCTAAGTATGGGACCTTACTCGATCCCAAGATTGAAGCCTACGAACCGATGCAAGGGGAGATTGAATTTAAAGATGTCTCTTTCTCTTATAATCCTGGAACAGAAGTCATTCATGCGATGAACCTGAAAATTCCCAAGGGGCAAACGATTGCGATTGTTGGTGAAACGGGAAGCGGTAAATCTACGACGGTGAATTTATTATGCCGTTTCTATGAACCTACCACCGGTTCTTTATGTATTGATGGTGAAGATTATCGGAAAAAATCCGTCGGCTGGTTACGGCATCACTTAGGTTATGTCCAACAAACCCCTTTTATCTTTTCCGGGACGATTGCCAAAAACATTAAATACGGCAAATTAGACGCCAGTGATGACGCAATGATCAAGGCAAGTAAAGCAGTTGGTGCCCACACCTTTATTAGCGCTTTACCTCAAGGATATGACACCATCCTCAAAGATGGTGGTAGTGACTTATCGGTTGGTCAAAAACAACTCATCGCCTTTGCGCGCGCCATTTTACGCGATCCAACCATCATGATTTTAGATGAAGCCACTTCTTCCATTGATACGGAAACCGAAGCACTCATCCAAAAAGCAGTGAATCAAATTCTTAAAGGGAGAACCTCGATTGTCATCGCCCACCGGTTATCAACGATTGTCGATGCAGATCGAATTCTTGTGATGGCAAGCGGTAAGATTATTGAAGATGGCAATCATCGGGAACTCATGGCGAAAAAAGGTACCTATTATCAACTCTATATGAATCAATTTGCCGAATTAAAAGTGGAACAACAAATCGAAACCTTTGATGCGCAAATTGCCCCGTTAAAGTGATTGAGTTTTTTTACTTGCTACAAAGAAGCGAATCACAAAGAACATGAATGGAATCGGTAGAATTGCCGATAATGCATATGTAATGGTTGGCGGTAAGCTGAAGAGATTTTCAAACACAAAGATAAACCCTTGCTGTAAAAGGTAATTAGGAATACTCGTTAATGGATAGACAACTAATCTTCGCCATTGCCATCGTTGGCGAAAGGCGAGAAGCGCTTGTAACGTATAAGACACAGGAAACAAAAGTAAAAACATCACCGTGTTTGATGCATCGATTTCTACTAACCCAGGAAAAAGGATCCATTTTGGATCGGTGATAAATAAGGTATATCTTAATAACAAAGTGGTGAGATAACCTAGCACTGTATTGACACCACCAACAAATAAAAACCGAATAAAGGGTTTTTCCCAAAACTGCCACGCTAACTTTTCAATGCGATAAAGGAAGGTGTTTGGTTTCGTAAAGATTTTTGGTTCCATTGCCCTATTTTATCACAAAGAAAAAACCCCTTCTTTTGCGGAAGGGGTTTGGTTGAGATAGGCTTAGAATGATACTTTAACAGCCTTACGTTCGCTTGCGTCATCCAACTTAAAGAGTTCCGCTTCTTTAAATTTGAACATGCCGGCAATGAGGTTAGAGGGGAAAACTTCCCGACGGTTGTTATAGGATAACACCACATCATTATAGAATTGACGGGTAAAGGCAATCTTGTCTTCGGTTTCTTTTAAGGTATCTTGAAGTTTTAAGAAACCTTGATCCGCTTTTAAGTTAGGATATTGTTCAACGACGACAGCTAAACGACCGAGGGTTTGACCAAGCATACTGTTTGCTTGCGCCATTTCGCCCACGTTGCCACCTTGAGAACCTTTGTCATACATTTTGCGAGCTTCCGCAAATTGCATAAAAATATCCTTTT
>JBMTFA010000005.1:0-22835 GCA_049433705.1 Bacilli bacterium | reverse complement strand
TGGCGGAGAAAGAGGGATTTGAACCCTCGCGCCCGGTTAAGGACCTACAAGCTTTCCAAGCCTGCCCCTTCAGCCACTTGGGTATTTCTCCGTGATAATGATTATAACAAAACTTACCCGGTGTGGTCAGCAAATAATGATAAAATAACCAAGATGAAAGAAATTATCATCACCCCTCAAACTGCTAATCAGCGCGCGGATAAATTTATCCGTAAATGGTTAAAGGAAGCACCGCTATCCTTTATTTATAAATTATTCCGAAAAAAAGATGTTAAAGTAAACGGCAAACGAATTGCGATTGAATATATTTTGCAAGCAGGGGATCACTTATCAGTTTATGTGCATGATGACCAACTAAAGGATTTTACCATTCATCGTCGTTACCAAAAGAAACTTTTAACCTTACCAATCATATATCAAGATGCCCATTGTTTAATGATTCATAAACCAAAAGGGTTACTTGTCCAAGGAGAAGACGATACACGGCAACACACCTTAACGGAAATGGTGATTGAGCATCTTTACGCGACTGGTGAGTATGATCCAAATATGCCAGGTTTTACACCCGCTCCCGGTCACCGTTTAGACCGCAATACCAGTGGGCTTGTGCTTTACGGCAAAACCATGGAAGGCCTCCAAGCTTTGCATCAATTGTTTAAAGATCGCGAAGATTTAGCAAAACATTATTATGCGTTGGTGGTTGGTCGATTAACGGGAAAAGGCACCATCGATTTCCCCCTCATCAAGGATGAGGCAAAAAAAATGGTCTTTGTGGCTCGTCCTCCTGCAACGGGTTTAACCGCCTTAACTGAATATGAAGTGATGAAGTCATATAGAGAATTTACTTTGGTAAAAGTTCATTTAGTCACGGGACGGACCCATCAAATTCGTGTCCATTTTCAAGCGATTCAACATCCGATTGCCGGTGATCGTAAATATGGAGACTTTAAAGCGAATCAATGGTTAAAACAACATTTTGGATATGAACACCAATTCTTACAAGCAGCCTCATTAAGTTTTAACAATATATCGGGTCCTTTAAAGGGATTATCTAACCAAACCTTTACAATCAAATTAGATGCACAAGAAGAGCAATTATTGGTAAAATTATTATCGTGAAAATCTCCCCACAAGATCGTTATCAAGATTGGTTAAAGCATCCTGCTGTCTCAGAAAGTAATCGCAAATTACTCAAGCATTTTACGCCTCAAGAGATTGAGGATGCATTTTTTAAAGACATTGAATTTGGCACCGCGGGTATGCGTGGCGTGATGGGATTAGGTCCTAATCGCATTAATTTTTTCACGATTCAAAAAGCCGCCGTGGCCTATGGCTTGATGTTAAGAAAACTCTATCCCCAAGCTTTAGCAAAAGGGGTTGTCATTGCCCATGATAACCGGCAGCAAGCGGATGAGTTTACGAACCTAACGTCCTCCATTCTTAATCAAATGGGCATCCATACGTTCATCTTTAAAGAATTAATTCCCACCCCTTTACTTTCCTTTACAGTCCGTTATCTTGGTGCCTTGGGTGGCATTATGCTCACCGCGTCACACAATCCAAAGGAATATAACGGATACAAAGTTTATGATGACCAAGGGTGTCAATTGGTACCACAAAAGATTCAACCGATGCTTGATATCTTGGCATCTTTACCAGATGTCTTAGAAGTGACCCCGCCAACCTTTACGCCAAAAGGTCAACCATCCATCGTCCCTCAAGAAGTCGAAGGTCAATACTTAACGCTCGTCAAAGGTTTACAATTACAACCTAATTTATCTAAACAACCGTTTAAGATGGTCTTCTCTCCACAACATGGGGCAAGTTATCGACTTTTACCTGCATTATTTCAAAGCTTAGGCTATCAACTTTTTGTTGTCCCTGAACAAGCGCAACCCGATGCGAATTTTTCAGGCACTGCCTCACCCAATCCAGAAGAACCAGCCGCCTACGAGGTGGCCATCCGTTATGCGATGCAACAACAAGCCCATCTCGTGATGGTGGCAGATCCCGATGCAGATCGCGTTGGTTTAGCTTATCGCAATCGCAAAGGAACGTATACGCTATTGAACGGCAACCAATCGGCGGCATTACTGCTTGACTATCTTTTATCCCAACGGCAAAAACAAAACTTACTACCGCATCATGGGGTGATGTATGACACGATTGTCAGTTCCCCGATGGCAAGAAAAATTGCCCAACATTTTGGTGTCAAAACGGAAACCTTCCTGACTGGGTTTAAATTTATTGGTGATCGCATCGCCTTTTATCAACGCCATGCCGGACCGCAATTTTTATTTGGTTATGAAGAGTCATATGGATGTTTGATTGGCGATTTTGTTAGAGACAAAGATGCGATTCAAGCCTTAACCCTCTATGCGGAAATGAGTTTACATTATTTTCATCTAGGCTTCGATTTAGGTGAAGCATTAGAACAACTACATCAAACTTATGGATACTATATGGATAAGCAATATGCTTTATCCCTTAATGGTTTAGAAGGGGCGACGTTTTTAACCAACCTGATGGATCGGATTCGTCAAACCCCATTTAAACCTTTGGGAACACATAAAGTCGTCCAATTTGATGATTACTTGCATCAAACAAGAAAAGATGCGGAAGGCCATGTTTCCCAGATTGCCTTGCCAAAAGCCAATGTGGTAGGTTTAACGTTTAACGATGGTTGTACCATCATCGTTCGTCCTAGTGGCACGGAACCTAAATGTAAATTTTATTTCCTTCTCAATGGGCGATCCAATGAAGAAGTGAGTCAACGACTAACGACCTATCTCCAAGACTTTTCTTTGACTTATTTATCGGAAGATAAAGTCTTAAAATAACGCTTTAAGGTTTCACTGACACCGTGATGGTTATTGTCGTGGAGCGTGATGGCCTTACCGTACGCTTTGATCGGTTTTTCTGCATTCTTCATCACAAAACTATGGGGTGAGTATTGCAGCATTTCTTTATCATTTTCTGCATCGCCAATTGCAATAAAATGAGCGCTTGGAATTCGATAATATTTTAAGATGGGTAAGAGGGCACTACCTTTTGAAATATGACCATAATAAATTTCACAAAAGGTGGACTTACCCCAAAATCTAACTTTAAGCCCGCGATGTTTTTCAACTGCTTGAAAGACTCTTGCATCAAGGGTTTTCGATCGTTGTTTGACTTTGATGATCATCGTCATCGGGTCTTCATTCAACGTCGTCACTAAGTTGCCATAAATAATCGTCATATTTTCATGCCAGAAGAAGGAAGCGAGATTTTTTTCTTCTTTCAATAACCAAATTTTTTCATTGGTTTCACACATCACATTATCAAGGTGGCGTTCTCCGATAGCTTGATAGATGGCTTTGACAACTTTTTGAGGAAAGGCAAACGCTTTGGTACGAAACTTAGGATTCGTAGGATTGGTGACGAACGCACCGTTATAACACACCATCGGGGTGTTTAATCCCAGTTGTTGATAGTACTTAATAAAGGAACGATAAGGCCTACCAGTGGCTAAGACAATCGTATGTTGATTCTTGATGGATTTTAAATAACGCAAGTTGGCACTGGAGATTGTTTTATCTTGATTCAATAACGTGCCATCTAAATCAAGCGCGATTAAATGCCGCGGAATTACCATAGACCAACCGCACGTTTCACACGTTGTAAGGTTGCATTTGCAACAATCTGAGCCCGCTTTGCTCCTTGATTGAGCACATCTTGGACTAAACCAGAAGTGATGATGTCTTGATAACGCTTTTGTAAGCTTTCGAGGTTACTAACAACCACATCGGCAACCTTGGTTTTAAACCCGCCATAGGTTAACCCTTGGCAACTGGCCACGGTTGCTTCCATCGATTGATTGGTAAGCGCAGATAAAATACTTAGTAAGTTACTAATGCCTGGTTTATTCGTTTCATCAAATCGAATGTCACTGCCTGAATCTGTCACGGCACTCATGATTTTCTTTCGAACACTCGTTAAATCTTCTTTAAGTTCAATGTTTCCTTTGGGGTCTGATTTTGACATTTTTTTAGTCGGGTTGGCTAACGACATAATCCGGGCGCCAGTGGTTCCAAGTTGAGCTTTTGGCATCACTAAGACTTCACCAAAACGATGATTAAAGCGTTGCACGAGATCACGGGTTAATTCTAAATGTTGCACTTGATCTTCACCGACGGGAACGACTTCTGCATCATAAAGTAAAATATCACTCGCCATTAAAACTGGATAAGCGAATAAACCTAAGCCAATGGCAGCCTCTTTGAGTTGTTGAGATTTTTCTTTGAATTGGGTCATCCGCGAAAGTTCACCCATGTAAATAAAGTTTTGTAAGATTGCATTTAATTCCGCATGAGCGGACACTTGTGATTGTAAAAAGATGGTACTTTGATTTGGATCAAGACCAGCGGCAAGATAAAAAGCAGCAAGATCTAAGGTGTTGGTTTTTAACACTTCTGGTTCAATGGGTAGGGTTAAGGCATGCAAATCAGCAATAAATAAAAAGGTTTGAAATTGGTTTTGAAAGTCTGGAAATCTTCTTAGGGCCCCGATGTAGTTCCCTAATGTTAAGCCACCTGTTGGTTTAATCCCACTGATCATTCTTTTCATATTGTGTCAATTATCACTCATATCTACTCATTTTATCAAATGAAATGTAAAGTTTCGATATTCGTTAGGTTAATTATGATATTAGGTCTATACTAACCTTAGGAAATAACTCATGGTAAGAATTTATACTTCTCCGAGCTGCTCGAGTTGCCGGAAAGTAAAAAAATGGTTTGAGATACAAGGTCTCTCGTTTGAAGAAAGAAACATTTTTTCTGCCACCCTCAATGAAACCGAATTAAAAGAAATTTTAGAAAAATCCGAAAACGGTACCGAAGATATTATTTCTACCCGAAGCAAAATTATCAAAGAACAAAATTTAGATGTTGAAAATATGTCGATTTCTCAACTTGTTAGTTTTATTCGCGAAAATCCTTCCGTGTTAAAACGACCGATTATGGTCGATGATCGCCGGATTCAAGTGGGTTACAACGAAGAAGAAATACGGACCTTTATTCCTTTATCAAAAAGGCAAGCAGCATTTAGAGAAAAAAATGTGCCTTTGGTTAAAGGCAAAAAATCGATTCAATTTGATTCTCAAGAATAAACTTATTTTAAGGTTTTAATCGCTCTTGCGTATTTTGAAATTTCGTTGGGTTTATATTCAATTCCGGCTTTTTCACATAATAACTTTAAGGTTTCCGCGGCGTTCTTTAATGAGGATTCTTCACTTTCCACTTCATAATCGACTAATCCATGATATTGGTTTTTATCTAAACATACATTTCGGCCTTCAAAGGTGGTCTCATAACGATCCGTTGTTAAAAACGTAATGATGGTAAGTTGGTTCGTATCAAAGCCAAACATTTCTAAAAAGTCTTTAATTAACCCTTCAGGAAAATGCTTATCATTTTTTAATTTAAGGTAAGCAGCTTGGGTAATTTGTTGATTTTTTTCTAAGGTGCCTTCGGCCATCGGGGACTTTAAGGTCAACGTGTAGGTTTGATTGAGTTCACGAATCCGTAAAGCAAAACCGTAGCTTCTAAGTGAACCCTTGGTGTCATCCACATAATAATTGGTCTGTGTGACCTTATGTTTCTCTGATAAATTTAAGAGTGCCTTTAGTTGGGTAAATTCCTTTTCATTGACGAGAATTTTTGCTTCAATTTCAATATTGGTGGACATAATGGTTCCTCATGATTTCTCTATTCATGAATATGATAAAATAAAAAGCAACAATATACCAAAAGAATATGAACATTGCATGCATGGTTCGTGAAGACGACCAATCTCAAGCATTAGCGAAGACCCTCAAAGCGCAACTCATCGCCGCGGGTCATGTCCTAAATGAAACCCATCCTGATTTGGTGATCTTTGTCGGTGGTGATGGGACCTTTTTACGTTCTATTCAGCAATATTTACCACGGTTAAATCAATTGACCTTCGTCGGGATTCACTCAGGAACCTTAGGCTTCTTTTGTGAATATCACGCCGATCAAATTTCCCAACTCGTTCAACAATTACCGAAGATGGTCATGGAAGCATCGACCTATCCCTTGGTGGAAATATCCTTAATGGGGAAGAAAAAGACTTCTTTTTATGCGGTGAATGAAGTACGCGTGGAAAATCCATTTCATACCTTTGTGACCGATGTTTATGTCAATGACCAACATCTACAAACGTTTCGTGGGACTGGTTTGATTGTTGCGAGTACCTTGGGTAGCAGTGCTTACAATAAAAGTTTAGGTGGCGCCCTCGTAGATGCCTCCATTCCCAGTTTGCAACTCACCGAAATGGCAACGATTCAAAATAACGCTTACCGTTCGCTTGGTAGTTCGCTTGTCTTGGATGCAAAAAAGAAGATTACCTTTAAGGGTGACTTTGCCAAAGCAATTGTGGGTTATGATTACTTACTCGCAGAAATAAACGAACATATTCAAGAAATCCAAGTGACCACCAGTCCATTAACGTTTAAACTTTATCACCAAAAACAACATCCATATTTTGATACGTTAAAAAAGACGTTTGTTAAAAATCGAGATTAATTAACTACGATTCATAATCACAGGAATGATCATGGGATTACGTTGGGTTTTAATAAATAAATATTTACCAACAACTTCTTTCATCGTATTTTTTAGTTCAGAAAAAGACACGCGGTTTTTCATTAATAAATTCAAGCGATCCTCTAATTTAGCTTCTGCATTTTTCAACATATCATTCGCGGATTGAAACACAAATCCTAAGGCGTGAATGGTTGGTTTTAATAAGAGTTGATTTTGTTTCGCGTCAATCACAATCGACACGGATACCACCCCATCTTCGGCAAGGATTTTACGATCACGGATGACCGCGGAGGATAGACCATTGATGTCTTTTCCATCGATGTAAATGGCGTCTGCGGGAACGGTACCACCGCGGGTGACACGATGGTTTTTTAAATCCAAGATGTCGCCATTGCGGCAGATGAAAGAGTTTTGTTTAGGAATGCCTAAAGTCTCAGCAATTTCCGTATGCAATTTGAGCATGCGATATTCACCATGCATCGGCATGAAGTAAGTCGGTTTAAATAATTTCAACATGATTCGCAATTCTTGCCGTGCGGGGTGCCCGGAAGAGTGCACATTAAAGAGAATCGAGTTGGTTAACACATTTGCCCCTGCTCGGGTTAATTGATTGACCACGCGATTGATGCTCAAGCCATTACCAGGAATGGGACTGGAAGAAAAAACCACGGTGTCACCTGGAACAATTTTCACTTGGCGATGTTCGCCTTTGGCGATGCGCGAAAGGGCTGCCATCGGTTCGCCTTGCGACCCCGTACAAATGATGACCGTTTCTTCTAAGCGTAAGGTGCGAATATCTTCAGAGGCAACAATCGAAGAATCAGGAATGCGAATATAGCCTAGTTGGCGAGACATACTTACTGCATTTTCCATCGAACGCCCAATGATCACTAATTTCTTTTTATGGTTGACTGCCGCTTCCACAATTTGTTGGATCCGCGAGATATTACTGGAAAAGGTTGAGACAATTAATCGTCCTGTAGCATTTTCAAAAATATCATTAATCGCGGAAATAACACTGCGTTCGGAAGGGGTATACCCTTCAATTTCTGCATTAGTGGAATCGGATAATAATAAATCGACGCCTTCGGTACCAAGCTTGGCAATTTTACCTAAATTAATTTCCGCTCCTACTGGGGTTAAATCAATTTTAAAATCACCGGTAGAAACGACCCGACCATCTGGTGTATCGACACAAACCCCGAAGCAATCGGGGATCGAGTGGGTCATGCTAAAAAATGAAATTTTAAATTCATTAATATTGAGGATGGTATCTTCATCATATTCCACAATTTTGACCACTTCTTTGATTCGTTGATCTTGGAGTTTATGGCGAATGAAGGCTGCTGCTAATCGCGGCGCATAAATGACGGGAACAAAGACATGTTGCACCAAAAACGGAATCCCACCGATATGATCTTCATGACCATGGGTGATAATCAAGGCGCGAAATTTTCTTTGGTTATTTTTTAAATGCGAATAATCAGGGATAACATAGTCAACCCCTGGTAAATCTTCTTCGGGAAATCTTACTCCAGCATCAATAAGAATGAGGGTTTTTTCGGATTCTACACCATAGGTATTTTTTCCAACTTCACCTAACCCACCCAGGGCAAAAACCGATACGCCATTTTGACCAGCACTAAACGCCATAAAAAACTCCTTTAATTACATACATGAACTTATGCATCGTCTCAGTAAAACTTATTGTATTAAATACCTTGGGAAATGTAAAGCAATTAAAGAAGTTCTGCATTCGGCTTTTCTTTGAAGGGGTCATCTTTTTGGAGATAATCATAGAAAAGAATTCCGTTTAAGTGATCGATTTCATGTTGCAGCACAATCGCATCAAATCCTTCTGCTTGAATCACAATATCCTTATTTTGTAGTAGATCAAATGCTTTAACGGTAATTTTATTTGCCCGATAGACATAGCCAGGTTTTTCTTCAGCTACCGATAAGCACCCTTCACCAGAGGTTAAGGCAATTTGTTTAACCGATTGGGCGACGATGATAGGATTTGCCAAAGCATATTCCACCTTGGTTTCTCCTTTAATGTAACTGATCGCGGTTAAGCGTTTGCTAATGCCAACTTGCGGTGCGGCTAATCCAATGCCTTCACGAATTTGATGTTTTTCTGCATAAGCTTTATCTTGCGATAAGTGAACATAATTTAATAGGGCGAGCAATAAATCCCTATCTTCTTGGGTAAGGGGTAATGGGACAGGGGTGGCTCTTTTTCGGAGCACAGGATGGGGATCTTGAACGACTTTTAGGCGTTTCATATGTTTCACTTTAACACAATTTTTCTCCGTCCGTAAAGGAACAAATATGGTAAAGTATCGATATGAGTTATGCAGAAATTATTGCCTTAGCCCAAGCACTTAAAGAAACCCTAGAAGCGGATGAAAGGGTTCGCCACTTAAACACCCTTGATCAACAACTCAACCAACACCAAACGTTACTGGCATTAAGCGAAACCTATCAACGCGCCCAAGCCAATTACCAAGCGATGTGGGAAAGTTATGGTGATGATAGTCCCCATGTTTTACGTGCAAGAGCAGAACTACATCAAGTGAAACTACAAGTGGATTCGCATCCACTTGTCCGTGATTATTTAAAAGCCTATGGCCAAGTACGCGTGCTTTATCAATTGATTCAAGAAAAAATTTTTGCTCCGTTTAAATCGCACCCTCCAGGTTGCTAAGATGGTTAGAATTATTGCTGGTATCTATCGTTCTCGTCAACTGCAACAACCCCCACTTTCACTGACAAGGGCAACTAAAGATCGGGTAAGAGAAGCAGTCTTTGCTGCCTTAGGTCCAAAAGTCATCGGGGCAAAAGTATTGGATTTGTTTGCCGGTTCTGGTGCCTACGGCATCGAGGCAATCTCACGCGGTGCAATCCAGCTACATTTAAATGACATCCACGAAGAAGCAATCCAGGTGATTCAAGCAAACTTGGCAAGTCTTAAATTACAGGGCCAAGTTGTAACCCAATTGGATGCATTAAAGTTTTTTGAAAGCTTTCAAGAAACCTACGACCTAATCTTCCTCGATCCACCTTATCAATGGTCTTCCGTAGAAGACTTACTTAAACTTGTTTTGAAAAGCTTAAATCCTTTTGGTGTTGTGGTGTATGAATCAGAAAGTGAACAATCCTTACTAAACCAAGACATTTTTAGAATAAAGACCTATAATTATGGAAGAACCTATGTTCACATTGGGTGGAAATTAACATGAAAATTGCCATTTACCCCGGAAGTTTTGATCCCATTACCAATGGGCACATTGATATTTTAAAACGGGCGTTAAAACTTTTTGATCAAGTGATTTTGTTAATTGCAGTCAATCCACATAAAGTTACTACCTTTACGATTGCCGATCGCGTGGCGATGTTACAAGCCGTCGCCAATACCTTTGCCCCTGGCCAAGTTAAAGTCGATCAAACCACAGGCCTAACGTTGCATTACGCCAAAGCAAATGGTGCAATCGCTCTCGTGCGAGGGTTAAGAGCAGTGCCTGATTTTGAATATGAACATGATATTTTTTCAGGCAACCAGTTGATTGACGCGAATATTGAAATGGTCTTCCTGATGGCGAATCACCAACATCAAATGATTTCTTCGTCATTAATCAAACAACTTTATTTAAACCAAGTTGATATTTCTTCGCTTGTGCCACCCGCGATTATGCCTTTTTTAAAACAATTAAAAACTACTTCAAAACGATAAACGAAACGTGCCGACCCGTTTTACCATCCCGATCATAAGAATAATAATCGGTTGGATTTGAAAACGTGTCGAGATTACTGACATGAATGTTTTCTGGTTTCAAACCGGCATCCACTAGCTGCAGATAGTTTAATAAAGGGATATCTAAGAAGAAGTCACCACCGATTTTTTTAATCACATGTCTAAAGGTTGGATTGAGTTTGAGTAATTCATCTTTTCTTTCTGGCTTTATCGGATGATGAGCAAAATCCAATGATGGCCCTAAGTGCGCAAATAAATCAGCAGGCTGGATGGATAAATCTTTCACCAGTTGCTCGATGACTAAACGGGTAATCCCGTTTAGACTACCTGGTGTTCCCGCATGGACGATGGCAACTAAGGGCTGGTGTTGATGGGTTAAAATTACTGGCACACAATCAGCGTGAAAAACCCCAAGCAAGATATTTTTTTCAGTGGTATAAAGCGCATCGGCAGGGATGCCTTCAGCAAAAGCATTCGTACCTTTTCCTTGGTCTTTGGATTCAACACGTTTTAAAACCGTGCTATGGGATTGGTGCGTAAACACCATTTGCGATAAAGGAATTCCCAGTTCTTGGGCAAAGATTTGCTGATTTTTTTTGACATCTTCAGGGTTATCACCCGTTTGAAAAGCAAGATTAAATGTGGCAAAAGGTGCAGAAGAAACCCCTCCGTGTCGTGTGGTGGTACCTGCTAATATATTTGGTTGATTAATTGCGTACCAAATTTTATGGTTCATCTTACATATTATATACAAAAAAACGTTTCCGATTTGGAAACGTTTTTGATGGATTAAAGAAATGGAATTTTAACGTAATTCGAATTGGTTGCGGTGCATCCAAGCGTCGGATAGGGTAACGGCTTTATCGTAGAAGTTCGCACCTGGAACGGAAATAAGTAATTCAGAAATTCCTTCTTCTGGGCTATTTTCGCCCAAATCATACATGATAACTGTGGGGGTAGAAATGGCATTCTTTTCGCCACTTTCTAAGGTATCAATTTGCGTTTCGTTTAATTGACCATTAACTTTATAAGCAGAATTTCTTGCCACTTCAGCCGTTCTTTCTAAGAAGTCGGTGTTGCGGGTTAAGAATCGTTCAAATGGGGTGGTGGTGGCATCTTCAGCAAAGTCATACGTTTCATCAATGAAAATAGTGTAGAACTTAAAGGTGCCAAATTCTTCTTTACTGACTGGGGTAACCCCATCGATTTCACGGGTACCATAATATCGTGATGTATTTTCTACTAATTCCTTAAAGGCTGGTTGGGCATCTTTGCAAAATTGGCAATCTTTTTGCACAAAAGCAAGCATGAACTTTTCTCCATATGCATCAGAATTTGCCATCATGGCATCGATCAATTTTTGTGCGTCTGAATCTTCTTCGCCTTCTAATTTCTTTTGATAATTACGGTAATAGGTTTCTGGGCTATTAATACTCTCTGCAATGCCATTCACCCATTCAGTAATGGTAGGGATGGAGAAGATAATGGCAAAAATGGTCCCAACAATCAATAAAGGTTGAACCCATGCCGTTTCTTTAATCCAATTCCAAATGCCGCCAAATAATCTTCCAAAAAATAATCCAATTGGTTTCATGTTTAAACCTCCAGCTAATCTCGGATAGCACGATAAGTTTATCAAAGAGTTCCGTTATCTTCAATAAAAATTGCTCTTTAAGTTCAAAAACAAAAAAATAAGGTATAATTTTCTCGGTTTAGAGGTAAATTGATGAGCAAATTATATCAACAATGGCAGGTTTGGCTAGGTCAACGTCCTAAGTTAAAAAACACCATCGAAACGATTGCAATTTTTATCGTTTCTTGTATCTCATCATTACTTGCAGCTTATATTTTCCGCTCATTTATTGTTCCTGCCGGCGATCCTGCCCCCACCCCGTTAATTACTGGAGGAGTTTCAGGAATTTCGCAAATCTTTAACCGCCTTTTTGATTTGCTCCATCTCCTCGATCAAGTAGAAAACCGAACACTACAAGCAATTTTTTATTTTATTTTTAATATTCCTATCTTTATCTTAGCGTTTGCCAAAATTGGTAAACGTTTTGCCATCTTTTCATTTATCAATGTCATTACGACTTCTTTGTTTATTGAAATCATTCCTCATGAATGGACGCAACTGGTGACAATCTCGGAAGACTTATTGTCTAGGGCAATTATTGCTGGTTTTATCCAAGGAGTTGCTAGTTCCCTCGCCTATTTGATGGATATCTCTAGTGGTGGAATGGATGTGATTACCGTCTATTTTGCGAATGTGAAGTCAACTTCGGTTGGCAAATATGCCTTTACGATTAACTTTATGATTTATATTGTCTTCACCCTCTTATATTTAATGAATACCGATTCAACCACTGGCGCACTGAACGCGGTTGTCTTCTCAGTCGTCTATTCGTTTACAACCTCAAGAGTGGTCGATGCCATTAATATTCGCAATAAAAAAACGCAATTACAAATTATTACCTCTCGTACCGATTTACCTAAAATTTTAATGGAAAAGTTTTTCCATGGATGCACCGTTGTTCAAGCCAAGGGTGGTTACACGAATTCCGTCAAGTATATTGTTTATATGGTGGTTTCAAGTCGAGAAGTCCCGAGTGTGGTGAGTCATATTCGGATGGTTGATCCCGAATCCTTTATCGATGAATCGCCCTCGCATCAGGTCTACGGCAAATTCTTTATCAAACCAATTAAGTAAATTATTGATAACTATCTAAGACTTGTTGCAACAAGGTGGGTCGATCGGTCATAATCCCATCGACACCTTTTTCAATTAATGATCGCATCGTTGCTTCATCATTAATTGTCCAATAGTGGACGGCTATATTGTGTAGATGGGCTGTACGTATAAGTAGCTCCGTGCTCAAGGATAATCCTAATTGTTCCGTCGGCAATTGAAAGACAGCAACCGGTTGACGATAAAACACACTTGTCAAAGTAGTCTGCATGATAAAGAAGGATAAAACACCATTGAATTCAGGAGAAAACATCAGTTGAGGATGCGATGTGTTTTGGAGGTTTGTCAATTCAGCAAAAACTTCTTGATGAAAACTCGCTAAGACAATGCGTTCATATGTTTGATAAGTTTCATCTAAGGAATCCATCAGTTCAATCACGGCATTCAATGCGAGTAAACCAGTTTCACCAGTTTGTTTAATTTCTACATTAATCAAGTTATTTGGAAATAGCGTAATTAGTTCTTCTAATGTGCTCACGAGAAATTTGGTAGGATGTCTAGGTTCAATTCCCTCGGGATAAATAACATCTAAAGGCGAAACCGCTTCACCCAAATAATTTTTATAAGGTTTGAAAACACCACTAAGGTTATAACCATTCGCGCCAGAAATATCATTATCAAAACCAAAATCAATTTCATTGGCAACTAAATCAGCATAATTTGTGTCAATAATGTCAGCATTGGTAAGATTAGTTTTTTGATCTAAGGTGCGATCATGGGACAAAATCACCACGCCATCTTCGGTAAGATTAACATCGGTTTCTAACATCACATTAGGATTAATACTATAGGCATGGTAGTAAGCTTCAAGGGTGTTATCAGGGAATTCTTGATTGCCACCACCATGGGCAATTAATAAAGGTAAGTCACCATTCGCAACCCGAAGCGGATTCGTTCCGGAAAAATTTTGGGGGCGAGGGAAGACTGCGATAAGTCCAAAAGCAATGAGTATGATACCAAAGATTTTTCGTTTTTTGATTTTTTTCTTCATAAATTTCCTGGCGGAGAAAGAGGGATTTGAACCCTCGCGAGACTTGCGCCTCCTATCAGTTTTCGAAACTGACCCCTTCAGCCACTTGGGTATTTCTCCGTGATGAGAATTATACACGATTTAATCTTGGATTTCATCGAGCCTCTCGTATACGTGAATCATATTGTTCAAGGGCAGGAGTGAGGGTATAATTTGAAGGATGAAAACCTATATTCTTAATTGGTTTTATGAACTTGAAAATCCCACATTGATTTTCGTCATTGGAACTTTTCTTATTCTATTTTTTGTGATTACTGCGACCTATTTAGTGTTATTTATTCGTGAACAAAACAAACACTATCTTGCGATTCAACAACGGATTCATCATTACTTGGTTTATCGGATTAACTTGAAGCTCGATGTCATTTATGAATTTGATCCGAAACATCCTGGTAAAGAAAAAATACTTTCAATCAGTCAATTTTTAAAAAAGTTTCCCGCGGCCGAAGCAGAAAAAATTTATCAATGGTGGGAAAAACTTCTCGTTGCAAAATTGGACACTCCTTGGATTTTAACGTCTAAGACTGCCAAGCGAAAAGCTCAACAAAGACAAGTAATTTTTGAAGTTATTAAGATTGATGAAACAAAACAAACCGTGCATTTACATCAGTACGGACTCAAATATTTAAAACCAAACACTAAAAAAGTGGATGCAAAGTCATTAGTCATCAGTTCCCAACAAGCCCTTGACCTCGTGAAAAAGTTACCAGGTAAACAAGGATTGTTCGTTTCTTTTTATATGATGTTCCCTCGCGCTGGTCTTGATGAACAATTTAAATATTTTTATCTGTCTCAAATCAAAGAAAAACTAATTCCTTACTTAACTAATCAAGTTTTGTTGGTGGATACCGCGAATGATATTTTATTAATCATTACCAAAGCGTTAGAAACCCATGAATACATGCAAATTGCCCAAGGTTTTTTTCAAATAATCTCTCAATATGTTGAGGTGAATGCATTAGAATCCTTAATCAAATTTAATATGGCATTAATTGAGCATAAGCATTTCCCTAATGATTTCAAATCCTTAATGCGAAAGAGTAAAGAACTCAATCAAATCATGTTGAAAAATAAATTAAATATCCTTGCCTATGAAGCGCATCAACCGGTTGCAGAAACGCTTAAAAAAAATGAAAACTTATTCGCTCAAGATTTTTATCAAGCATTTAAATTTCAATTACTTTTTCGCCCTTTAATCGAACAATCTTCATTGAGTTTATTTGGTCAGCAGGTCATGATTCAACCAACAATACCGAGTACGCTTACCACGTTAGAATTGTTACAAGAAGCACCGATGATGATGACCTATACCAAGGATTTTTATCGCCGTTATTTCACCCTGATTGAAGCAGCATCTCAAGCCTCAAATGTGCCGTTAATTGTCCCGTTTTCATTGACCATGAAATTACAAACGTTACTTCAAGAGATTAAGATTTTCATCCACCCTCAAAACATTATAGTTTTACTCGATGAAACAGAGGTGAAAGAATTAGCGTCCACTGAAGTTTCTTTAAAAACCTGGGCTGAACCTTTGAAGCGCCAAGGAATGCAATTTGCCTTATCCGTTGATGTGAATTTCGGTAGTTTAGACGAAACTGTCTATCGTTTTTTTGATTATTTTTACTTACCTTATCAACGGATTGTCAATGTAGAAAACAACCAAAAAACGACCATCCAACTAAAATTAATTTTCCAAAATCTTGGCCCGCTGAAAAAGCCGATTATCGTGAGTGATCTCATCTCGGAAGGGAGTTTAGAAATCCTGCCATTAAAGCATGCTAAAATAATTGGTGCGGATTGGTTAGTGCCCTATCAAAGCACAATAGAACAACCTTCAAAACGCGTTTATACAAAACTCAAAAACCTCTTAGATAAACAGGAGCAATATTATGGAAAAACCAATTAAAAATGAAGCGATTACTTCGCGTGACCAAGACTTTGCTCAGTGGTACACCGATGTATGCAAAAAAGCGGAATTGATGGATTATTCCTCCATCAAAGGTTTTATCATTTATCGCCCATATGGTTATGCGATTTGGGAACAAATTCAACAATATCTTGATCAACGCTTTAAGGCCACAGGCCATGAAAATGTTTACATGCCAATGGTCATTCCTCAAAGCTTATTTAATAAAGAAAAAGAACACGTTGAAGGGTTTGCCCCTGAAACCTTGACTGCAACGTTAGGTGGAAAGGAAAGACTTGAAGACCCATTAATTATTAGACCAACATCAGAAGTACTATTTTGTGAACATTATGCAAAAATCATCAATTCTTACCGTGATTTACCAAAGAAATATAACCAATGGTGTTCTGTGGTCCGCTGGGAAAAAACCACCCGCCCCTTTTTAAGAGGTGCAGAGTTTTTATGGCAAGAAGGCCATACGGTTCATGAAAACGAACAAGAAGCGCGTTTTGAAACTTTACAAATGTTGAAAATATACCAAATGCTTGGTGAGGAATTGCTCGCGATTCCTTTTTTAACTGGCAAAAAAACCGATAAAGAAAAATTTGCCGGTGCCAAAGAAACTTATGCAGTTGAAGCGTTAATGCATGATGGTAAATCGTTACAGTCCGGTACCAGTCATTATTTTGGAACTGGATTTGCTGAAGCCTTTGGGATTCAATTTCAAAATCGCCAAAACCAACTCCAACCGGTTCATCAAACATCCTGGGGTGTATCCACCCGCTTGATTGGTAGTTTGATCATGGTTCATGGGGATGATAATGGTTTAATTCTGCCGCCAAAAGTGGCCCCAGTCCAAGTGGTCATCGTCCCAATTATGATGCAAAAACCTGGGGTGCTAACCCAAGCAAAAGCCTTGCTAGCAATCCTATCTGAAGCTGGCATTCGCGTTCGCCTAGATGAAACTGATAATTCTCCAGGCTGGAAATATGCTGAGGCAGAAATGAAGGGCATTCCCTTAAGAATCGAAGTAGGACCGCGCGATATCGAACAACAACAAGCCGTATTGGTGAAGCGTAATGATAAGACAAAAATCGTCGTCCCATTTCAAGACTTAGTGGCAACCACTCAAACCACCTTAACCTTGATTCAAAAAGAATTGCTGGCAAAAGCGAAAGAACATCTGGCAACCAATATTCGTGAAGTGGATTCTTTGGATGCTTTGATTCAAACCCTTAATACCCATGGTGGTTATGTCAAAGTATCGGTTGATGACCAAGAAGATGTTGAGCAAATTGTTAAAGAAAAAGCGCAGGCGACTGCGCGCGTGATTCCCTTTGATCAAGTGGGTTTAAAACCAGTCTGTGCGATTACGGGGCGACCGGCAAAACGCATCGTTTATTTTGCTCGCGCCTACTAATTTACCTTGAAAATACGCGAATTCCTGTGCTACTATGGGTAAGCGTTGGAGTAGTACCCAAGAGGCTGAAGGGGACGGTTTGCTAAACCGTTAGATCGGGGAAACCCGGTGCGAGGGTTCAAATCCCTCCTACTCCGCCAGGATAAAAATCTAAGGTTTAATCGATGGATTAAACCTTTTTTATTTTACGAAAACGTAAGAAAGTAATATGATGAGGATAACGAGGTTTTATATGGTCACCATTGAAGTTGTGAATACCAAAAAAGCGCTCAAACAATTTATTGACTTTCCTAGTCAACTCTATCGCGATAATCCGTATTTCACCCCCTACATTTATGAGGATGAATTGAACAACCTCAATCCGAAGAAGAATCCAGCAAGCTCATATTGTGATTTTCGGTTATTTCTTGCAAAACAAGATGGCAAGATTGTTGGTCGCGTAGCCGCTATTATCAATCGTTATTCCAATGACAAGTATCAAGAAAAACGGATTCGTTTTAATCGGATTGATTTCATTGATGATGCGGCAGTCTTTGATGCCTTAATCGATGCAGTTGCTGCCTATGGTAAATCCCATGGCATGACTCAACTAGCTGGACCATTAGGATATTCTGATCAAGATAAAGAAGGTTTACTCACTTTTGGTTTTGAAGAAAAAAACATGTTTGTCACCTTTTATAATGCTGCTTACTACGTCACCCACTTTGAGCGTTTTGGGTTTAAAAAGGATGCAACGTGGCATGAATACCAAATTCAAGTCCCGAAAACAGTCCCGCCCATTTTAGATAAAATTTCCCAACGAGTTCTAGAAAGAAACCATTTACATCTCGTTCGCGTTAAATCCAAACGTTACAAAACCCTCGCCCCTTACATCAAACAAATCTTTACTTTAATGAATAAAACCTATGATCATCTTTATGGCTATGTGCCTGTTAAAGAAGATTTGATGGACATGTTAGCAAAGCAATATATTCCCTTAGTGAATCTTGATTACATTCAATTGGTGTGTGATGAACAAGAAAAAGTGGTCGCTTTTGGCTTAATGATTCCTTCGCCAGTGGATGCATTAAAACGATCCAAGGGCCATCTATTTCCCTTTGGTTTTATTGATTTTTTCCGTCAACTTAAACGTAGTAAAGTCTTAGACATGCTTTTGGTGGCAGTCGAACCGAACCTCAAGAATTCTGGTGTCCTCGCTTTAGTGTTTACCGAAGCGATTCGCAACGCGATTAAAAATGGGATTACTTATGCTGAGACTGGTCCAGAATTAGAAAATAATGCCCACGTTCAAGCCTTATGGAAAAATTTTGACCACCGGCATCATAAATCGCGAAGTGCGTTTGTGAAAGATATCTAGGGCATGGCGAAACCGCAGCGATATACCTATCCTCGTCATTGGATTTTCTTAAAGTTATTTCGCCTGATTTTTGCTCCGATTTTTATTCCTTATTACCGGTTTAAACGCAAAAAAATTAAGATTCGTAAGACTGGACCCTACTTAATCATCGCCAATCATCAAGCAGATTTTGATGTGATTTTTTTAGATATGCTATTTGATGCCCCTTTGTATTATGTTGCCAGTGAACAATTATTAAATGCAGGGTTTAGTAGTTGGTTTCTCCGCACTTTTTTTAACCCCATCCCCAAAAGTAAATCGCTTGCTGATTTTGCGTTGGTCAAACGCATCAAATCCGTGGTGAATGAAGGCGGTAATATTGCCATTTTCCCAGAGGGTAATGCCTCGATGAATGGGGGGCCTTCCCGCATTCCGGATGGCATGGGTCGTTTAATTAAATTTTTAAATATTCCCGTTAAAATCATGCATGTCAAAGGCATCTATATGTCTTCGCCCCGTTGGGCATATTATCGTAAGTTTGGTCCCACCACCATTGAAGAAGCAATGACCCTTACCCCCGAGATGATTGCGCAAATGTCCGCGGAAGCTTTAGACACTTTGGTAAAAGAAAAACTGCAGGTGTCAGTTTATGACCAACCTCACCATCCCTATAAAGGTCGTCGCCTTGCCGAAGGTCTTCATAAACTGGTCTTTACCTGCCCGTCGTGTCAATCGCTTTTTTCAACCTACTCACAAGGATCAACCTTAAAATGCCGGACGTGTGATTATGTGGCAACCTATGACGTGATGGGTTACCTTCACACAGCCCATTCACGAAAAAGTCTCATTACCTTAGATCAAGAAAACCTTGAAAGATTTGACCTAGCGATGCAAAAAAACAATGAAACCTTTGCAGTGAATGTTCCCTGCCGGGTGGGCTTTTGGGACCGGAGTTTTCTTAAGCGTTCCCCCTATCAACATGCGATGATGAAATTAGATAAAAATGGTATAAAATTGACTTTAAATAAGGGGGAAACGTTCTATGCTTATTCCCAATTATTTTCCCAGGCAATCCAAGGAAAGAGATATTTATTGGTTTACCCTGAGGATTCACCGATGATGATAATTCGCTTACCGCGAGGCTATTCTCCTTATGCTTGTATGAACGTGATTCAATGGTATAAACATCAATTAGTGGAGGGAACTAAACATGGTGATTCTCAGCAACATTCAGCCGCAGCCTTTCTGGGCCTTTGATTTTTATTGGAGTGCTGTCATCCAGTTTGGTTTGATCATGACCATTTTACTTTTGGCTAACGTCTTAAGACGGAAAATCAAATGGTTAAAAGCATCCTTGCTGCCGGTGGCCGTCATCGGTGGCTTTTTAGGGTTATTGCTCAAATACTTATTCAATGGCAGTCCGATTGCGTTGACGAACTTAGTGATTGGCGAAACCAGTTTATTCTCTGCAGACACATTCAGTGCCTTTACCTACCATGCGATTGCGATTGGGTTTGGCGCATTAACGTTAAAAGGCATTGATCGTCTGGATCAAGGTCCGGTTCGTAAAAAACCCTTAGCGGTCAAAAGTGGCATGGTAATCGTGAACTCCTATCTCATGCAAGGTATCTTTGGGATCCTTGTCACCATGATCTTTAGTTTCATCTTTTCTAACATCCCCAATTATGTCGGTTTCTTATTACCGATGGGTTTTGGTCAAGGACCAGGTCAGGCTTTAAATGTCGGGGCAGTCTTCCAACAAGTAGGGTTTAACTATGGTCGTGACTTTGGGTTATCAATTGCCTCGATTGGTTTTCTTGCTGCTTCATTAGGTGGCGTGCTTTATCTGAGAAAATTAAAGAAGAAGGGGTTGATCAAATCCGTCGAAGATACCTCGATGGAATCGAGAGACGAATCCACCATCTTAGAAGGTAATGGGCAAATTCCCCTTGTCGATGCGGTAGATAAGTTAACCATTCAAATTGCGATTATCTTCTTTGTCTATGGCATGTCATGGGTCTTTATTTATATCCTTGAGCAACTGATTCTCAATAGCGGCGTTGCCTTCTTAATCAATAACTTACGACCATTAATCTATGGTTTTAACTTTATCATCGTTGTGTTTGCCGCGATGTTATACAAAGTCATCACCCGACAATTACTCAAACGGAAAGTGATGAAACGGATTTACACGAATGATTTCTTGTTAAACCGGATTGCCGGTTTAGCATTTGACATCATGATGATTGCCTCGATCATGGCGATTGATATCACCCTGGTCAGTGACCTAGGCTTTGTGATTACCTTACTCGTCCTCGTGGTAGGGGGTGGGGTGCTCACCTATGCATACCTCGGTTTGATTACCAAAAAGGTATATTCCACCTACGTTCATGAAGCATGGTTAGTCTTTTATGGGACCATGACGGGTACCGCCTCAACAGGGATTGCTTTATTAAGAGAAAAAGACCCTTATTTTGAAACCCCCGCGGCGAATGATATTGTTTATGGATCTTCGATGGCCATCCCCTTAGGTTTTCCTTTATTGCTCTTTGTGGGCATCGTCAGCCAAGGGTGGGTATCTTTACTGATTGTATTAGGGGTTTTAACCTTAATTTTTGTCATTTATCACTATTTTTTGACCAAAAAACCCAAAAATTCGAGAGTTCAGTAAACTTATACCACTTTTAAGAATAAATCTTTTATAATACTTAATGATTCATAGGAGGACGTAGGTATGTCCAAAATTAAATCTGTTTACGCACGCGAAGTCATTGACTCCAGGGGTAACCCCACGGTTGAAGTGGAAGTGACCACGGATAAGGGTGCTTTTGGTAGAGCCATTGTCCCATCCGGAGCTTCCACCGGTGAACGTGAAGCGATGGAACTTCGAGACCAAGATCCAAAGCGGTTCTTAGGTAAAGGGGTTAGCCAAGCCGTCAATAATGTGAATAAACTTATTGCCAATAAAGTCATCGGTTTAGATGTGACCCATCAAGCGGACATTGATAAGCTCATGTTGACAATGGATGGCACTGATTTTAAAACCAATTTAGGGGCCAACGCTATCCTAGCAGTCTCTTTAGCGGTTGCTCGCGCCGCTGCTGATGAATTACGCGTTCCTTTATATCAATATTTAGCCTCACTCTTCGGTCCAGAAGCCAAAGTGCTGCCTGCCCCGATGATGAACGTCATCAACGGTGGGGCCCACGCGGATAGTTCCGTTGACTTCCAAGAATTTATGATCATGCCACTTGGTGCGCCTTCCTTAAAAGAAGCCGTGCGGTGGGGTGCAGAAGTTTTCCACGCATTAAAAAAAGTGCTCAAAGGTAAAAAACACATTACCGCCGTTGGTGATGAAGGTGGTTTTGCTCCTAACTTAAAGAGTAATCAAGAAGCTTTAGACGTCATCATGGAAGCGATTCAAGCCGCTGGGTATGTTCCTGGTAAGGATATTTATTTAGCCATGGACGTTGCCGCATCAGAATTTTATAACGAAGAAACAAAAGTCTATGAATTAAAGAAGAGCGGCGAAGGGAAAAAGACCACCGCAGAAATGATTGCCTGGTATGAAGCGCTCATCGCCAAGTATCCGATTGTTTCCATTGAAGATGGCCTTTCTGAAAAAGACTGGGATGGATGGCAAGCGTTAACCGCAAAGCTTGGCAGTAAAGTCCAGTTGGTGGGCGATGACCTCTTTGTGACCAATCCAAAAATTCTTCAAGAAGGCATCAATCGAAAAATTGCAAACTCCATCTTAATTAAAGTGAATCAAATCGGCACGTTATCCGAAACCTTAGAAGCAATGAAGTTGGCGGCTGCCAATGGTTACACCGCGGTGATTTCTCACCGGTCCGGTGAATCAGAAGACACCACCATCGCCGATTTAGCCGTGGCCACGAATGCTGGCCAAATTAAAACCGGTTCGATGTCCCGTACTGACCGCGTCGCAAAGTATAATCAATTACTTCGCATTGAAGACCAACTTGGGAATAAGAGCATGTATCGTGGCGTAGATTCCTTAAAAGTTAAAGC
>JBMTFA010000004.1:0-25423 GCA_049433705.1 Bacilli bacterium | reverse complement strand
AAACCCGGAAGACACGTGGCCTTACAAACCCCAGTTCCTGGTGGTGTCGGTTTATTAACGCGTTTATCCTTACTTAAAAACCTTTGGGAAGCTTATACCCAACAATTCCATTCGAAGGTCAAAGAAGACTAACCCAACGGGTGGTTTCTTTACATCTTGTGCCAAAAGCATATAATACTTTTAATTACGCAAGGAGCAATTTATGAATGCAAAGAAATTAAGACAATTTGCCACCCTAACCGTCCGGCGCGGGGTGAATGTTAAACCTGGCCAAGATGTCATTATTCACGCAGAATTAGATCAACCGGAATTTGTCACGATGGTGGTTGAAGAAGCCTATGCCGCTGGGGCGAAATCCGTCCGCGTCAAATGGACGCATCAACCGATTAGTCGGGTCAATGCAATTGCAATGAAAGAAGACGTGATGGCGGACATTCCGGAATGGCAACATGCGGAAATGGCGCACAACGTCAAAACCTTACCCGCGCAAATTCACATTCGCTCTGTTGATCCAGATGGGATGAAGGGCGTTGATCAAAAGAAATTAAGTAACGTCGCCAAGATTACGACCCCGCAAATTCTCAAATACCGGGAACAAATGGATAACCGTTTTCAGTGGACCATCATCGGGGTTCCCTCCATCAAATGGGCAGAAAAAGTTTTCCCTAAATTAAAGGGTGAAAAAGCCGTAGAAGCGATGTGGGCAGCGATTATCAAAGCCACCCGTGTCACCAATGACCCATTAAAGGAATGGGATCGCCACAATGCTACCTTACAACAACGCAGTCAGCAACTCGATGCATTAAATCTAGATTATCTCCATTTCCAATCCAAGAATGGGACTGACTTTAAAATTTGGATGATTCCCGAAGCGCGTTGGTTGGGTGGTGGTGAAAAACTCATCGATGGCCATTTTTATAATCCCAACATGCCGACAGAAGAAGTCTTTATTACGCCGAAAGCTGGTCTGGCAGAAGGAAAAGTGGTCGCAAGCAAACCGTTATCTTACCAAGGAGAATTAATTGAAGATTTTGCGGTCACCTTTGCCGGTGGTAAAGTCGTCAAAGTGGAAGCCAAGAAAAATAAAGCCTTACTCCAACAACTCGTCAACATGGATGAAGGCGCTTCCCGCATTGGTGAACTTGCCCTTGTTCCATTTGATTCGCCGATTCAACAATCAAGCTTATTATTTTTTAACACACTCTTTGATGAAAACGCCGCCTGCCATATTGCCTTAGGTCGTGCGTATGTGAATTCGATTCGTGGATACGCAAAGATGACTCCACAACAATTGACAGACATCGGCTGTAATCGCTCGATGATTCACGTTGACTTTATGATTGGTAGTCGCGATTTATCGATCACCGGATATGATCGCAAAGGCAATGCCATTGCCATTTTTGAAAAAGGTAACTGGGCGAAAACACTAAAGTAACAATCATTGATTGATAAAAAGAAAAACCTTCGTGTCATCACGAAGGTTTTTTCTTGGTCAAGCTTGGCAACTAAAGATGGAGATAACGGTCTATTTCCCAAGGAGAAACGTAGGTGCGATAATCATCCCATTCTTTTTCTTTGGCAAGGATGTATTTGTCAAACGTGTGTTTACCTAACACTGTGAGCATTAAAGGATCTTTCTTCATTTCTTTGATCGCATCCTTTAAGTTTTCTGGTAGGTTTTGAATACCTTGAGCTTCCCGTTGATCTCGGGTTAATTCAAAGATGTTGTCGTAAACGGGTGGCACAGTTTTCAAATCTTTTTGTTGAATACCTTCTAACCCTGCGGTGAGGATAAAGGCAAGGGCAAGGTAGGGATTTGCTAATGGATCGACATTGCGTAACTCGGTACGGGTTGAACCACCACGAGCTGCTGGAATCCGAATCATCGCCGAACGGTTGGCGTCTGACCAGCAGGCGTAGCATGGAGCTTCATATCCAGGGATAATCCGTTTATAGGAATTCACCGTTGGATTGGTTAAGGCGGCAATCGAACGGGAGTGATTTAAAATCCCTGTCATCCATTTTCTTGCCGTGTCTGATAATTGCTTGTCACCTTTTGGATCGTAGAAAGCGTTTTCGCCACTCGCGAGAGCTAATGACATATTTGTGTGCATCCCCGAACCATTGATTCCAGCAATCGGTTTAGGCATAAAGGTCGCATGTAAACCATGCTTGTGGGCGATGACTTTGACGACCGTCTTAAAGAGTTGTAAGTTATCGCAAGCACGAAGCACGTTTTGGAAACGGAAATTAATTTCGTGTTGGCCCACCGCTACTTCGTGATGAGAGGCTTGCACCATTAAGCCAAGTTTGTCTAATTCAATCGCGATGTCGCGACGCGTATAGTTATCACCATCCATCGGTGCTAAGTCAAAGTAACCCGCATCGTCATTGGGTTCAATCACCGGTTTGCCATCACGCACTTTAAATAAGAAAAATTCTGGTTCAAAGCCTACGTTTAATGCGGCAAAACCAGCGTCTTGCATTTTCTTAATTGCCTTCTTGAGAATAAAACGTGGATCGCCTTCAAAGGGTTCGCCTTTAGGTGTGTAGACATCACACACCAAGCGAGCCACTTTACCTAAGGCTAGACTTTCAAACGTGAGAATTTGCCAAGTGGATAAATCTGGATACAAATACATGTCGGCTTCTTTAATGCGGACGAAGCCTTCAATCGAGGAACCATCAAACATAATCTTGTTATTTAGGGCATCCTCTAAACGTGAAATGGGCAAATCTACCGATTTGATCATGCCGAGCATGTCGGTAAATTGCATCCGAATAAACCGAACATCCTCTTTTTTCGCATTGGCTAAAATATCTTCTTTGGTCATGCTTGCCATGAAACAATCCCCCTATGAGATGTTAACGATATTATAAAACGAAGGGTTTAGAAGTCAAATACAACGTTAATGGCATCATCTTCGTCATCCTCATGATCATCGTCGTTATCGTCCTCATCCTCATCATGATCCCGGTCTTTATCGGGACGGTGGCGATCATCTTCCCATTCGCCATCTTCTCGCTCGCCGTCTTCGTTATATTGAATCGCTTGATATTGATAACCAATGACGACATTTTGATCATTAAGAACAGGGATAACATACACACTAATTTTGCCCTTAATTCTTCCGGTTGTTCCTTGCATATCGTACTGAATATCAAGGATGGTTTCTCCTTCTTCAGTTTCATAACTAAATTTAAAGTTATCTCTGGTTTGATTCACATCATTCGCTTCATAAAACTTTAATTCGATTTTCGTTTCATCGTCTTCAATTTCAATCTTGAAAGAAGAAATGGTGAGTTGATTGTCGATGACTTTTTTGATGGTGATCTTGGTTTCATCCTCTTCAAGTTTATATTCAGTTTCAATATAGTTAAGCTCATCTAACACCGCTTTGAAAACGACTTTGGTTTCATCATCTTCGATGGTTTTTATACCAATCACTGCATACGTGGTTGTCTCGTTGATGACCAATTCACCACTAAGGGAAAAATATGTTTCATCGTCAATAACTTCGCTTGAATCGACATTGTAATAAAGGGCATACACCAAAGGTTCACCTTCAATGTCATAAACGGTGAAACTATCCAAATTGGCAAAGGCCGGATTCGTGGAAGGTAAGGTTGTAATCGTGGGCGTTTCTGAGGTACTCAAAAATTGTTCTGCAACTGGCAAATAAGGTTTAAGCAACGTCATTGTCGTATCAAAATCAATTTTTTCTCGACCATTGTTTCCGTGATTTAACGATGCTTCTTTTGGAAAAAAGCGGGCTGCGGGTCCGGTTGGTAAAGAAGTCAGACCACTGAGCAAGGTGACCGAGGTGATGGTCGTGGTTGTGATCGCTTTGTTTTCGTCATTCAAACGGAGTGGCTGATTTACGACTTGGCTGGAATTGGGGATCGATGTTGTTGAGGTTGGGGTAGAAGAAGGCTGGGAACTTGATGTCACTTCACTCGTGATGGAAGAAGGGGTTGAATCGGATGGTTGGATGGGTTGGCTTTCGCCGACAAGTAAAGCAATGACGACAACACTAGTCACCAAAGAGGCAACCGGTAACCATTGCCAAAACCAACGTTTAGACCGATGTGGTATTTGTTGAGCAATAAAAGATGAAAGATTAGGCATCTGGCCGTCAGCTTCTTTTTTAATCGATTTGAGAATGTCTTTTTCGTTCATTTTTTCAGTGCTCCTTTCATTTTCTTAATTGCAAGTTGGTATTTCCATGTCACTGTACCGAGCGGTAGATTCAGCATCACGGCGATTTCGCGATGCTTGTATTCGCTAATCGCGTATAAGAAGAGTATCGTTTGTTCATCTTTTTCAAGGATTTTTTTCGCCAGGGTAATCACTGGGGAACCTAAATCATATTGGTCAAACGCACTTGGTAAGGTACCCTCTAAGACATCGCGATCCACTTGGGTTTCTCGTTGCCGATACTTGATTAAGTTTAAGGCGGTGTTTTTGGCAATCGTCAATAACCAATTCATCCCATTGGTATTCGCTTTATATAACTCGATACTTTCCATCACTTTGATGTAGGTATCTTGCATCACATCCTCCGCAAGTTGTGTGTCCTGCAAATAAGGAAGGATGAAGGCGAACACCCCACGTTTGGTGGTCTCATATAAGGGAGTGAGTGCTGCTTTGTTTCCTTTTTTAAGGTCAAGAAGTAAAGTGTTGATGATTTTCATTAAACTTTACTTTATAACAAATCTACACTGCTGACTACCCTGAATGGGAAGCACCTCTTGGGGGCAAGGGGTGCTACTTACTATACAATTCAGCGGGCGATTTTATTGGTGAAATCAGTTGGATAGAGGTTAAGGTGTGAAATAGGATTCGTTGGTGGTTGACTTCTAGGTATTTTTCATCAAGATTAACCTTGTTCACTAACCCTGCCATTGAGTGTAAAGTGCCATCGATAAAATAGTCAATTTTAGCTATTTTTTGTTGAATTTTGAAAAGAAGATCATTAATTTGCATCGCTTGCTCTTGGCTTAATAGCGGTTTTTTGATGTTGGTTCGGGTTTGTTTCATCCGTGTGATGGTGCCCTTTTGTTCAATGAGCGAAGCATATGGTGCCCACTTTTTCATCCCGCGTCCACTCATCGCCGATGGCCTCCAATCAGTCCATGACGATCACGGGTGGTCGATGCTTTGAGTAAGGCAGAGGTTCGTAAGACCGCATTGTGTCCATACCGTTCTTTGATTTTTGCCAAGGTGACTTGGAGTCTTCTTTTTTTATCGGTGACCGCCACATCGGTAAACAAATCCAGTTGTTCATGAGAAAGCGGACTTAATTTACGAAAGGCAAAGGTGATGTTACGAATGGGTTTACTTTCCACATAGCGATGATAAAGGCGCAGTAAGGCTTCGTGTAAAACATCTTCATCATCGGTGGCTCGGATTAAACTCATTTGGTGAGAAAAACCACCGAGGCTCGCTGAATAACCCACACTTAAATGCACCAAGGAAGTGAGGTTACCTTGTAATCGTAGTCGTAAGGTTAGATCGTCACACATTTCGCGAATGACCACAGCCGCTTCGTCGACATCATAATCACGGTAAAGCACTTGGCCCATACTAATCCCAGGTTCTTTGGGTGCATATTTTTCACGAATGTTGGAATGATCAATCCCATTGGCGTGTTCGTGAAGTTGTTGACCCATGATGCCATAAAGGGCGATGAGTTTGTGTTCAGGGTATGTCGCTAAATCTTGAATCGTCATAATCCCTAATTGATGTAGGCGATGCTCCATGCGGGAAGCAATGCCCCACATCTCCCCTACAGGTAAGGGCCAAAATTTACTTGCGACATCATCTTGATGCCATTCGGCAATCCCATCTTTGGCTTTTTTCGCTTCAAGATCAAGGGCACTTTTTGCAAGAAAAGGATTATCACCAATACCCACTGTTGCCAAGAGGTGGAGGCGTTGGTAAATGGTGTCTTTGATGGTGGCCATGAGTTGCCGTGGGGTTTGTTGATAAAGGTGTAAGTAAGGACCAAGATTTAAAAACGCTTCGTCAACACTATAAATATGCAGATCGTCTTCCCCAATAAAATCGAGTAAGATGGACATCACCTGCGCAGATTTTTCTAAATATAAACTCATCCGTGGGGTGGCAAAAATAATATCGCTGCGTTTGGGTAATTCAAACACACGAAGTCGCGAAGGGACACCTTGGTTTCTAAGATAAGGGGAAACGGCAAGGATAATCGTGCCACTACCACGACTTTTATCGGCAACCACTAAAGGGGTTTGATAAGGGTCTAATCCTCTTTCGACGCATTCAACCACGGCATAAAAAGACTTGAGATCGAGCACGGCGACCACAGAAGGATAAGTTTGTTTTTTTTCAATAGGTTTGAGCATGGTGGAACCTTGGACTTTTATTTTAACGAAAATGTAACTGACATTGCACGTCAATTTTTTTATGAAAACATTTGCCTATTCGATTTCATTTTTTTAGTTAAAAAACATGAAGTTTTTTTAATTTTTTCTTTCGTTTATGCTATATTACTAACCATGGATATCAATGCATTATTAGAACCCATTAAGTTAGCAATTTTAGATATTTTAGCCAATCCGATTATCCTTGATATTGGCCTTGGGGTGTTTGTCTTATTGATGGCCTTTACCGGGATTCGTCGTGGTTATTGGTTTGCCACTTGGAACCTGATCTTTTCGGTGATTGTGCTAGCGATTGGTTTAATCTTTTTCCTCAATGTCGCCACCGGCATCGTTGCCGATTTTGCTGGCGCATATCTCGTCTTTCCGGACATCAATATGTCCCGCACCATGGCGATGTTTGGCATGATTTTGGCGGTGTTGTTGGTAGGTTGGATCATTTCTGGATTTATCTACTTAATTTTTACCCCGATCAAAGGGAAAAATTATGCGTATCGTGATTTAGATCCAATGGTGTTAGTTAAAGTGAAATCGTATGGTTTTTTTGTTGGATTGATTGAAGGCGTCATGTATGTGCTCTTGTTTAATGTCGTCCTTGGTAACATCTCTACATATTTACCAGAGATCTTCCCTAATCGTTTTATTTCCACATTTTTAGAAACCCTTCATCCGAGCAACTCCATCGTCTTATCCTTGATCAATAACGCCTTGGGTGATTACGGTCAATTCTTTCAATTAGGATAGTTAGTCATTATTTGAAATTAAAAACGCCCTAGGGTTTACCTTGGGCGTTTTGTTTTCAATCAATAACGAAAGGTTACGCTTTTTTGACTGCCTTTTTACGGGTTGCTTTTTTGACAGGTGTTGAAGATGCATCGGCAACAAGCGGTAACGTTTCAGGACTTACTTTATCCATAAACACATCATAGAAACCATTGCCAGCGAGGATGACAAAAACCCCGAGCATAGAGGCTTCAAAGCTATTAATAAAGGTGACGACAAGTAAGATTAACATCCCTAAAATGGCGAGGCGAGGGACATAAGGGAAGCCCCAAACCCGATACGGTCTTTCTGCTTCAGGCATCGTCTTACGGAATTTAAAGACGGCTAAGAAGATCAACGTGTTGAAAATGAGCGCACCGAATAAAATAATTGAAAGTAAATAATTCACATTGTTATAACCAAGCAAGACAATGATTAAGGAGACGATGGTTTGCCCTAAGATGGCGACCCAAGGGGTTTGAAACCGGCGATCAATTTGACCAAAGACCTTTGGTAAGGTTTCATCTTCCGCCATCGCTAAATAGACGCGAGGGAAAGAAAGAATCGAACCATTTAAGGCGCCGAAAATAGAAATCGCAATCGCCCCAAAGACAACATAACCTAATACCGTTAAATCAAATCCGGTAAAGATGGCACCAAATGCTGTGTAAACAGCGCCTAAGTCAAAACCAGCTTCCAGGGCACCACTACCTAAGGCGGCAAGGGTAGCTGGGTCGATGATGCGATATAAACCGATCACAAATAACGTATACACACCCATGACCAATAACACTGCGATGGTTAAGGCTTTAGGTAAATCTTTTTTGGTATCCTTCATTTCTTCGGCAACGGTGTTGAGATTGGTCCAACCTTCATAGGCGAATAAGGTCCGAGCAATCGCAAATAAAAATCCAGAGAGAAGTAAGCCACCTTCAATATTTTCTGCACCATTACTGGCGATGATATTGGTTTGGGTGCCAAAGAATAAACCATAAACAATGATGGTGACCAATGGTAAGAGTTTGGCAACAAAGAAAATATTTTGCACTAATTTGCCGTAGCGAAGTCCAAGGTAATTAACTAAGGACAACACAATAATCATCGCTGAAGCGATGAGTGCTGTGGTCATTGCATCAAAACCAGCGCCTTCATTGACACCAAGCATATAACCAATGACTTGAGCGAAGAGTAAAGCGAGTAACGCGATCGAACCTGAACTCGATAAGAAGAAGTTGGTAATCCCGGAAAGAAACGCAAACCGTTTACCATATGCCTTTCTTAAATAGACATAGTATCCACCTGTTTTTGGGAATAGCGTTCCAAGTTCAGCATAGGTTAACGCGGAGAATAACGTGATAATCCCCCCCACTAACCAAGCGACCAAGGACAAGCCTAACGAATTACTTGCTAGACCAAGCACGAGCATCGAAAAGAAATAGATCCCGGATCCAATCATGATCCCGGCAAGAACGGAAACACTAGAGAACAATCCTAACTCTTTTTTTAGGTTCATATGAAACCTCCAATAAATACTAAAAACAATTTACCAATACTCTCGGTAAATTGCAAAGAAAATGGTTTCGTGAAAACATTAGTTTTCTTTGATTTTCTTTAATGCTTCGTAGTGTAAAATGGGCGTGCGCGCGGCAGTGACTTCATCTAAACGACCCACTGGGGTGTGATGTGGTGCTGTTTTCACAAGGTCTGGATTGGTCTTGGCTTCTTGGGCAATTTGTCTAAAGATGGTGATGAATTCATCAAGGGTTTCTTTTGATTCTACTTCCGTAGGTTCCACCATGATAGATTGATCAAAAAGTAAAGGGAAGTAAATCGTCGGCGCATGAATGCCAAAATCAAGGGAGCGTTTGGCAATATCCAAGGTTTTCACACCGGTGGATTGATCGATTAACCCGTTCATGACAAATTCATGCATACAAGGTTGATCGGCGACTAATTTATAAAGATCCTTTAAAGAAGCTTGGATGTAATTAGCGTTGAGAACAGCGTTAGGACCAACCTGCATCAAGTCTTCTGCGACGGTACGAATGTAGGTATAGGCGCGTATGACAACAAGGAAGTTACCATAAAAGCCACCCACTTGCCCACATGAGGTCGCAGGATAATCAAACGCGTATTGATCACCTTTTTTCACCACGACCGGTTTGGGTAAGTATGGTACTAAATGTTTGGCAACACTGACAGGACCGGAACCGGGTCCACCACCACCGTGTGGAGTAGAAAAGGTTTTATGTAAGTTCATGTGCATGATATCAAAACCCATATCGCCAGGACGAGCAATCCCTAATAAAGGGTTGAGGTTTGCGCCATCATAATAAAGTAACCCACCGACATCATGAACAAGTTTAGCAATCGTCAGAATATCTTTTTCAAACAAACCAACTGTATTTGGGTTGGTGAGCATGATGCCCGCGACTTGATCATTTAATACTTGTTTTAAAGCTTCAACATCGACCATCCCATGCTTGGATTTAATCGTAATGGTTTCATAGCCTAACATCATCGCACTGGCAGGATTGGTTCCATGCGCAGAATCAGGGATCACCACTTTGGTCCGTTTAATATCCCCACGGGCTTCATGATAGGATTTCATGATCATTAAACCTACAAGTTCGCCATGGGCGCCTGCAAAGGTGTTAAGCGAAGTCCCACCCATGCCGGTAATTTCATTGAGCATGTTGGCCATGTCGTAGTAAATTTTTAACATCGGTTGCACGGTTTCAAGCGGTTGGGTAGGATGAATCAGTTTAAAGCCATCTAAGCTTGCGGCTTCATCATTAATTTTCGGATTGTATTTCATCGTGCAAGAACCAAGGGGATAAAACCCTGATTCAATCCCAATGTTTTTTTGCGAAACTTTGGTGTAGTGTCGAACAATATCGAGTTCACTGACTTCGGGTAGATTCGCTGCTTCTTCGCGGAACAAACTCGCATATAATGGTGTTTGTTTGGTTGTAGCAATCCCGGTGTCAGTTAATTGAAAACCAACACGACCAGTAGAGGAGAGTTCAAAAATTAACTTAGTGTAAGTCATGTTGCACCTCCTTGATCGCTTGAACAAGGACGTCGATATCCGCTTTGGTTTTCGTATCACTGCCGTAAATGACCACTTGCTGGTTGGACAACGGATAACCAAATAAAATATCTTTCTTTAACAATGCTTTTTCGAGTTTGAACACATCAATTTTTGATGTTAACGTCGTTTCATAAGCATAAGGCGCGGCATAACTAAGGGTAAATAATCCCGTCGCAAGTAGTTGATCGACTAAATAACGAGTCACTTGGCAAGCTTGATCAAAGGCTTTCACCATCCCTTGTTTACCAAGGGCACTCATATAAATCGTCGCCTGTAAGGCGAGTAACGATTGGTTAGAGCAAATATTGGAATTTGCTTTTTCCCGTCGAATGTGTTGTTCTCGCGTTTGTAAAGTTAAGACAAATCCACGTTGACCGCGGTTATCTTTGGTGTAACCACAAATTCTTCCCGGCATTTTTCGCACCCATTCATTAAGCGTCGTCAAATAGCCAATAAAGGGACCACCAAAATTTGGATTTAACCCTAAGGATTGCGCTTCACCACAAACGATATCAGCACCTAACGACCGTGGGGTTTTCAAGCGAGCTAGGGCAAAGGGATCATTATAAGAAATCACCAATGCTTTTTTCGCCTTAATCAACGGTGCCAAGTCTGCATAATATTCAATGAGACCAAAGCGATTAGGATAAGAAAAAATCACGCCAGCAAAGGGTGTTTCCATCGCTTTCGTTAAGGCTTGTCGATCAATTAAACCATCTTTTGGTCCAAGGATTTCTATTTGAATCCCACGATGCTTTGCATAGGTTTTAATCACTTCATTGACTTGGGGTAGCAGTGGTGATGCCACAATCACCCGTTTGATATTGGTCACGGCAACCGCCATCACCATCGCTTCAGATAAGGCAGTAGGTCCGTCATACATTGAAGCATTCGACACATCCATCCCAGTAAGTTGGGTGATCATCGATTGCCATTCAAAAATGTATTGCAAGGTGCCTTGGGCAACTTCTGGTTGATAAGGTGTATATGAAGTTAAAAATTCTTGGCGGGAACTTAAGGCATCAATAATTGCCGGCCGTTCATGTTCATAAACGCCAAACCCTCTAAAGGATTGTAGGACTTTCCCTTGGGATGCCTTTAAGTGCTTACGAATTTGGCTTTCTGATAATCGCGGTAAGAGTTGATAAGGTTGTTTTAAGCGAATGCTACTTGGGACATCGCTTAATAAATCATCGATATGGCGAACACGAATCACCGCAAGCATGGCTTGCAAATTGTCCTCGGTTAAAGGAAGATATTTGAACATCCTTCACGCCTCCTTGTCTGAACTATTTCGGTAAGGCGTCGTAGTCAGCTTTAGATAACAGATTGGTTAATTCGGCAAGATTACTGATTCTAATTTTGATCATCCAATTGCTTTCTGCATCTTGGTTAATCAGATCAGGACTTGTGACAAGGGTTTGGTTGGTTTCAAGAATTTCACCTGATAAAGGAATGTATAAGTCAGAGGCCGCCTTAACCGACTCCACCACACCGAATACATCATTTTCCTTAAATGTTTTACCAACGGCTGGTAAATCGACGAAGACGATTGTTCCTAAGCTACCTTGGGCAAAATCTGTAATGCCAATCGTGGCAATGTCACCTTCTAATGTCACCCATTCGTGGGATGGAGAATATTTTTTTTCACTCATGTTCATGCTCCTAACGCTTGTATTGTTTCAGCATAAATATCATATCACGAACCACTGCTTCAATCGGCGTTGACCGCATCATCACGGTCACCTTAGTTCCGATAGCAGAAAAAGGGGTTTTGATAATCGCCATCGCCAAGGCTTTGGTGGAATCAGGAAGGATATAACCGGTCGTAATCGTCCCGACTTGTTGCCCATCAACGAGTACAGGATATTCGGCACGGGCAACGCCACGACCAAGTAGTTCAATGCCGACAAGTTTTTGGGATACACCCGTTTCGATTTGTTTTGCTAATGCGGGTTGACCAATAAAGTTTTTTTGTAACTTGATGGCAAAGTTTAATCCAGCTTCTACTGGGGATATATGTTCAGAAATTTCATGCGAGTAAAGCGGTAAGGCCGCTTCAAATCTTAAGGTATCTCTCGCCCCTAAACCGCAGGGTTTGACACGTGGATCGGCAATCAAGACATCCCATAAACGTTGGATGGTTTGCAAGTTACCATAAAGTTCAAAGCCATCACTGCCGGTATATCCAGATCGAGAAATGATGAGCTCTTCTCCTTGATGATGTGTCACCAAATAAGTCATAAATTTTAAAGTAGAGAGCTCAACTTTTTTTGTAATGTGATCTTGCAAGACCGCCTCAGATAACGGGCCTTGTAATGCGAGTTGCAATAAAGTTTGGGTGACGACTTCAAGTTGTACCCGGAAAGTACCTTTGTGGCTTTCTAACCAAGCTAAATCGACCTGGGCATTAATTGCATTGATGACAAGCAAGATTTTCTTTGGGTTGATTACATAAGCAATCAGGTCATCAATTGGATAACCTTGGTCGTTACACATTAACGCATAAATGGCTTTATTTTGTGGTTGCCCGTGAATCGTGTTAGTGACTAGTGAATCCACAAAAGGAATAGCATCTTCACCCGTGACATAGATTCTTCCCATATGGGAAACATCAAAGACACCTGCCGATTGTCTAACCGCGCGATGCTCTGCGACTAAACCACTGTATTCTTGTGGCATGGTGAATCCACCATAAAAAACGATTTTCGCACCGAGTTTTACGTGGGCTTCATGTAAAGGTAATTTTGCCATAAACGTCCTCTTTTATTTTTCCATTTTACCTTATCCAACCACCTGAACGCATTAAAAAGTTTTGCCTGAAAATGGTGAGTAAAAATCAATCCCTATTTCAAATAAAAAAGGCTTCCAAAATAAGGAAGCCAAATCAAGCAATGATGGTGGAGCTGACGAGGATCGAACTCGCTACCTCGTCGTTGCGAACGACGCGCTCTCCCAAATGAGCTACAGCCCCAAGATTGCCACTCAAGATTATCAAAAAAAATAACAAAAAACAATCATTTTAACTCATCTGATTCGAATTTTTGAAATGTTTGTAGAAAATGATTGTAAGCGCATACAAGGTATATTATGATAAAAGAAACCGATTTCCTTAATCTCATTTAATAGAATCGATAAAGGATTAAATGGTATGAAAACCTTTACAAGTCAAACCTATCAAAAACAAAAGCCGTTTGCTGGTTTTTTACCTGGCATCGCTGGTCAAGAAGGTTTGCCAATGTGGGTTTTCTATGTCAATCGTGGCCAAGCAATTAGTAGTTTTGGTATTCGCGATAAAAATGGCGCGATTACGGAATTTTATCCGGCGAATTTAACTTACGCCTATATCCATCAAAATGGCTTCCGTACTTTTATTAAACATCAAGAAGAAGTGTATGAATGTTTTCAAGAAAAAAACACCAAACAATCACTCTTTGTCGATGCCCATCAAATTACCATTGAAGAAGAAATTACCAAGTGGCAAGTCAAAGTTAGAATCACTTACGCAACCTTACCCAATATGCCGTTATCCGCATTGATGCGGAAAGTTGATTTGATCTCCCTTGATGGCAAACCTAAAGACCTTTTAATCGTCGATGGTTTGGCACAAATGTTGCCCGCGGGCATTGATTACGGTGGCTATAAAGCAGTCAGTTACTTATTACAAAGTTGGATGGAAGTTCAAGAGGGTACCAATCATGTCTTTTTAAAATTGCGTGCCTCCACGGCAGATTCTAGTGAAGTAAAGGCCGTTGAAGATGGTAACTTTTATGCATATGTCGGGTTACCTCAACAACAATATTTATACGACTATAAAGCGGTTTTCGCTCAAGATTCTAGTTTTACTACCGCCTATCAATTACAACAATTAAACTTTGCCCAGATGGCCAAACAAGCCCAAGCACCCGTTAATCAAGTGCCATCAGCATTTGTGGTTGCCCCGATTACTTTGAATCAACAACACACGTTTTATGGTTTATTTGGCTACAGTCAAGATCGGCAACAACTCACCACGTTGCTTTCTCATTTAACACCAGAAATCTTAGCGGATAAATTTTCCGAAAACCAAAAGACGATTGATCAATTGATTGAAGAAATTGCGACGGAAACCAAAAATTCCATGTTGGATGGTTATTTCCAACAGTGTTATCTTGATAATATTCTTCGCGGCGGTTATCCAATTGAATTAGTAACGTTAGATGGATCGATTGGTTACCATATTTATTCAAGAAAACATGGGGATTTAGAAAGAGATTATAACTTCTTTTCTTTAGAACCAAGTTATTTATCTCAAGGCAACGGTGCCTTCCGCGATGTCCTACAAAATCGCCGTAATGATGTTTATTTCCATCCGCAGGTGGCAAAAACAACCATTGCCCAATTTGCTTCTTTCTTACAAGCGGATGGTTATAACCCACTGAGTATCGAAGGCATCATGTTTACCTTTACGGGTAAATTAGAAGGATACCCGCAAGCGATGCAAACCTTATTAAAAGGTGAATTTACACCAGGGCAAGTTGCCAACCTTGCTGGCCGATTAAAGTTACCGGTGATGGAAACCGTTCGCTCGATTATTCGTTTGTCGCATTATCAATTCAAAGCCACCTTCGGTGAGGGTTATTGGGGCGATCACTTCACTTACTTCTTAGATTTACTGGAAGCTTATTTAGATGTTTATCCAGACCATCTTGAATCATTATTAGCACAAAAACATCGCTATTTTTTATCGCCAGCTTATGTCAATAAACGCAGTGAAAAATATGTCTTAAAAGATGGTAAAGTTCGCCAATACCATGCCGTCCATCACGACCATCAATTGCCACCACGCGGTTGGTTATACCTTGCCAATGGTAATGTGGCAACGACCTCTCTTTATGGCAAATTATTGACTTTAATTACCAATAAGTTTTCGCAATTAGATCCAGAAGAACTTGGGTTAATGTATGAAGCCGAAAGACCAGGTTGGAATGATGCGATGAATGGCATTCCTGGTTTATTTGGATCTGGCGTTTCTGAATTGCTTGAATTAAAACGCCTTGTCCATTTTATGCAATCACTCCCTAGCCAAGATGTGGAAGTGTTAGCGCCCCTTGTCACTCTGATTGAATCCTTATTAATCATCAACCAACCCACGTTATTTACTCGATGGTCCGCGCGCATGGATGCCCTTGAAGCCTACCGTGAAGCGTTAAAGAAACCATTAGCAGTGTCGATGATTCATGCTGAAAAAGTTACCTCCCTATTAAAAAATATGGAAACCACCTTGGATGCATCCTTGCAACGATTACTTGCGATTCATCCCATTCCCTACACCTATTTTGCCTATGACGTCACCGATTATGAAGTGATGCCTTCTGCCAATGCAGAACGGACATTTGTGAAAGCGAAAGCATTTAAGCGCATCAATATCCCGCACTTCCTAGAAGCTCCTGCTCGCTTGTTATCGAGTGGCTTTGTCCGAGGCGAAGCGGCGAGCAAACTGTATCAAACGATCAAAGCCTCTAACCTTTATGATCAAGGCTTAAAGATTTATAAAACCAGTATGCCACTTGATGAACAATCCATGGAGATTGGGCGGATTCGCGCTTTTACTCCTGGATGGTTAGAACGTGAATCAGCTTTCTTACATATGACGTACAAATACATGCTTGGTTTACTCAAAGCAGAAGCATACCAACCTTACTTTGAAACCATTGCCACGGGGATGACATGCTTTATGGATCCGTTAGTGTATGGTCGTTCCCCATTAGAAAATTCCTCATTTATTGCCACCTCAAATAATCCTGATAAGAGTAAACATGGGCAAGGTTTCTATGCCCGTTTATCCGGTTCAACCGCAGAAGTCATCTCGATGTGGAAACGCTTATTCTTTGGGGCAAAACTCTTTAGCGTTCGCGACGGCCAACTCCAATGCCAAATGGCGCCAACGCTACCCGTTTCTTTCTTTAAAGATGGTCAAGTGAAAACGCGATTATTTGCGAATACTGAAGTGGTGATGAGTTTACAAAATAAAGATGGTCAATTGGATGACAAACTTACCGTTATCGGTTATCGTTTATTTACCAAAACATCCATCACGCCAACAGCAATTGCAGGCGCAGTGATTCAAGGATCACTTGCAGAAGCAATCCGGCTCGGTCAATTTGTGAAGATAGAGGTTTTACTGAAAGGAGGTCAAACTCCATCGGCTTAAAATCCTTATTTTTAGAATCTTAATGTTCTCTTAACATCATCAACGAAAGGAAAAATAATTGATGAAAGCATATTGGAAAGGTATCACCATCACGTTAGCAGCCCTTGTGTTAGCTGCGTGTGGCACACCTTCATCTTCGAGTAGTAGCAGTAGTGGCACAACGTTAACGACCATTAGTATTGATGGTGCAAACGATGTCACCTTAGACTTTGATGTGGCGTTTAACTTCTTAACGGGTGTTACTGCAGTTGGTAATAACGGTACGGATTATACCGATGATATTACCTTATCTTCAATCTCGACTGCGGTTAACACAACCACAGGTGTTTTAGACACCACTCGCACGGGTACCCATACGGTTCAGTATCGGGTCCAAGTGGGAGGTATCGTTGCAACCAAATTTAGAAATGTCACCGTCAACCAACCTCAATCCACAGGTGGCATGTTACTCAATCCAGACTTCGCTTTAGGCACAGCGGGTTGGACAGATCCAGGTGTTGTTTATAACGAAGGTGGTTCATCGATTGCATTTGATGTGGTCGATGGCGCCTTAAAAGTCGATGTGGTCTCTAGCGGTGTGGCCTACGCCCCACGTTTTGGCCAAATGAACGTTCCTTTTGAACAAGACAAAACTTATGAAGTAAGCTTTAGAGCAAAATCTTCAGTGGTCAAACCGATTAACCTCAACGTGGGTGAACTCATTACCACCGCGCCTTGGTTTATCGATTTCAAACCAGGACAACCCGAAATCCGTACCATTGGCACGGAATGGGCCTCCTACTCCTATATCTTTACCCAACGTTTAGATAATAAACGTGGTGGTTTACTTTTTGAATTAGGGACTGTCAGTGGTCAAACCGTCAATGCAACGATGTACTTTGATGACATCGCCATTGAAGAAGCAACTGCGGGTCCTGATGTCACCGCTCCGGTGATTAGTGGTGCCCCTGCAACCGCAAGTATCTTAGTTGGTTCTACCTTCGATCCACTTAATGGCGTTACTGCTTTTGACGTGGTGGATGGTGATTTAACTGATGAAATTGTTGTTGAAATTTTAGACAGCAATAGTGCGAAAGTGAATAGTGTGGATACGTCTGCTCCAGCCACATTCACCATTACCTATACCGTGGAAGATTTAGCGGGTAATGAAGCCACTGCAACCACCGTGCTTAGTGTGGTTAGTCTTCAATTTAAAGATGAAAATTTATTGGTAAACGGAGACTTTAATCAAGTGGTTCCGTGGGATGTATGGACACAAGACTGGGGAAATGCTCCAGTGGTCTCTGTCGGTATCAATACTGTGCAAACCTTAATTGGCATAAACATTCAGGGTGGTGGGGATGCAGCATGGTCCATCCAATTATTCCAAGATAATATTCAACTAGTCCAAGGCACAACCTATCGTTTATCCTTACAAGCTTTCTCGACTGTAGCAAGAAAAATTAGTGTTGGCATTGGTTATGATCCGGGTACCGGATGGAATGAATATGCCCGTAAAAATGGCATTGAACTCGGCACGACTTCCTCAACGCAAGACTTTATTTTTACTGTTACTAAAGCTTCAGCAACCGTCAAACTTGTGTTTGAACTTGGAACGCAAGATGGTTTTGCTGATAGCATGATTTATTTTCAACACGCTCGTTTACAACGGTTAGATGCTGCCCCATTAATCAGCAATTCGCAATTTGAAATGACAGGTTGGAGACACTTCATCAATGATTGGGAAGGTACTGCGGCAACTTCTAGCATCGTCAATGGTGAATACAAGATGACGATTACCAAAGCCGTTGGTCTTAACAATTCAGAAAATTGGAAGTTACAAATTATCCAAGACAACATCGGTTTTGGTGAAACCAACGACAATGGTCGTTTAGGTCTTGCTGCAGAAAAATCTTATACCTTAAGTTTTGACATTTATGCGTCCAAGGCGATTAGCGTAACGACCTTTATTGGTGCGCCTGGTGTTTGGGTCAATTATGTCCCTGAGGCCAATCGCGTCAATGCGGTTACCACGAGTAAACAAACGATTACGATTCCTGTTAGCACCGTAGGTGCGACCTTGAATGGATTTGAAAAATTATCGTTTGAATTCGGCACACAATTCACAAACTTTGATACTGGTTCTGAATTTGTTGCGATCGACAATGTCGTGTTAAAAGAAGGAGCGAATGCTTTACCGAATGTCATCAATGGTGACATGAATGCAATTTTAGGTGGCCATACGTTCTTCACAGAAAATGGTGGCACGATGACTCGTGGTGAAAACGGTGGAGCTCTCTTACAAATTCCTGCCCTTGGTGGTGCAGCCTATCAACCTCATTACTACTATATATTCCCAACACTTGCCAAAGGAAATTACGAAGTGAAGATTGTTTTATCCAGTTCGGTAACCCGTGATTTACGATTCAATGTTATCTTACCTGATTCGGGTTATGCCTCGATATTACCTGATAATTTTGTTGATTTCCGTGTCACAGCCGATACGCCATATACTTTCACGTTTGCGTTTCAAGTCACCAATCCACTTACCAATGTGAAGTTAGAATTAGACTTTGGTACCTTAGGTGGCGATAAGGTTTCTTTACCTGGAAATTTCTTAATCTCAGAAGTCTTGGTCTATCGTAATTTCAATAGTTAAAGGAGGCAATTGATAGTGAAACACAAAGCGAAACTATCTGTTGTTGCATTATTTGTGCTCGCTGGTTGTGGTAGTACCTCCAGTAGCAGTGCATCAACAAGCCAAACACTACAGCCGATTACGCTTTCTTATGCGGATTGGGGTAATCAAGAACTCAATCAACGCATGATTGATCTTTTTGAAGCGAAGTATCCGCATATTACTGTAGAACTTCGTCAAGATATTACTGGTGCTGGTTCTGCCTTTACCGGTAACTTAGTTACCGCGGCCCAAGCCGGATTATTACCCGATGTGTTCGCGACCGATAACGTCCCAACCGTCATTACCGCTGGGTTAACGTTAGATGTGGCGGAATATTGGGATGCGGATCCAGATGCGGCGTTAGTCTATGACAACATTGCCCTAGCTGGTGTCTATAATGGCAAACGTTATGCGGTGCCATCCTTTCAATTTCTCAAAGGAATTTTGATCAATTTAGATATTTTTGAAAAAGCGAATTTACAAACCGTCTCTGGTCAATATCGTATCGATAACGATGGGTATCCAGTTAAAGATTGGACATTTGATGAATTCGTTAATATTGCCAAAGCGATTAAGAATTTTGATTTAGTGAATACCGAAAACTTAGTTGTCGGGATGGATACATGGTATGGCACACCTGACTTCCAACAAGTCTGGCCCACCATGCAAAACGCCAATGTGCAATATGACACATGGGATGGCACACAATTCAATTACAACTCTCCAGATTGGATTAGTGCGATGCAAGCTAAAGTTGCGCTCCATCAATTAACCGATGGAACGACCACCCGCTTCACTCCAGAAGACTATGATGCGGAAGCCAATGATGAATTAAGAACTTACATGATTCAAACCGGTTATGCGGCGATGGATATTGAAGGTTCCTGGCAATTCTGGGTGTTAAAAGATGCGATTGATAATCGCGACTTTGAACTCGGATTCTGGCCATATCCACAAGGTAGTGCAGGTTTATTCCCACCTACCATTTTGGATTTCCAAGCCATCTCCTCACAAACCGAACATCCTGAAGAAGCTTACTTATTAGCAAAATGGATGACGTTTGGTCGCGATGGTTGGGATGCACGTTTATCTTTATTAGAAGAAGATCGTGAAGCCGCTCTTGCCGAAGACTTAACCCCTGATTTCTTGGATCGTTTCCCGGTGGCGAATTATCCAGAAGCTTGGGCACGAGTCGGAGGTTTAGTTGATGGTATTGAAGGCATCGATGAGATTTTTGATCGCATTGAATACGCCAAACCAGACTTAGACAAATGGTTACCTGGTTATAAAGATTTCTGGGCGTGGGTTTATACCCCAGAAAATCCCTTCAATTGGGATAGCCTTGTCGCGGCTGGACCAACTGCCGTTCCGACGTATGCTGCAGCATGGCAAGCACAAATTAACGCGCTTGTTGAAGAACAACTCGCTACGTTAGGAAGTTAATTGACGTTTAATCTGGAGGATTTAGCTTTGCTAAGTCCTCCAGGTGATGGATTAAAAAAATGAAACTGCCATTACCCAATTTACTCGGAAAAAGAACAAGCATCGGTGTGCTTGTTTTTGTCCTTGGGGCGACGGGTCTCATTTTTTTAATTGATCAAGCCTCTCCCACGATGAACCAATCCTTTGATACGTATCCGCTCATTCGACCTGAGCAATCGCATCCTTATCAAGCGTCGGTTTATGGGATACCAACCTTTACCCAAACCCAAGATTTCTTTGCTGCTACTGGGGCACCGACAATCCAATCATCTTTCACATACACTCGCAATGACATGACAGGTAACCGTGTTTCTCCGGATGATGAAACTTACGGTAATATCGTGCATGGGTATGCAGGTTTAGAAGATGTGTTTATGCTTAATCAAGCCAATAGCATTTCCTTTACCTACAACGGCAATACGAGTGGGCTAACCACACTTGCGTTAGATTATTATTTGTTAGATCAAACGACGCAAGACACCAAAATTAGTGTGTTGATCAATGGGGAATTACCGTTTTATGAAAGCCAAGCGTTGGTGTTACCTGCAACTTGGCAATTTGCCACTGAAGACTTTGCCTTAGACCGTTATGAAAATGAATTACAACCCTTATCGGTCAAGATGTCACAATGGGCAAATCATGCTTTACGAGATATGCGAACGTTCCATGCTTATCCCTTTACCTATTACGTTCGTCCTGGTGATGTCATCACGTTGGCATTTGTGAACACCCCCGTGTTAATTGGTTGGGTGATGATGCAACCTTTACAAACCTTACAAGATTACGAAACCTATCGTGATCAACAACCCGCTGGTCCCATTGTTGATCATTTAACGATGATTTCCTCTCGCTCGATGACATCTCGCAGTGATGCCTCGATTCGTTTGCGAACCGAACAAGATGCGAGCGCCATGTTTTATGACACCCAGTTCTTACGATTAAATACCATTTTTGGTGATAGTTGGGAACGTGGTGGCCAAACGATAACCTATCGGTTTGAAGTTCCTACATCCGGTTATTACGCCTTGTCCTTTAAGTATCGCCAATATTTACAAAATGATATGGTCACCATGCGCTCCATTTATATCAATGGGGAAATCCCCTTCCAAGAATTTTTAGCGATGGCGTTCCCTTACACGATGCAATTCCGTAATCGGACCTTAACCCAAGCCAACGGTGAACCCTATTATGTTTATTTAGAGGCGGGTGAAAATGAAATTAGTTTAGAAGCGGTGAATTATGCTTATCGCTTCGCGATTGAAACTTTGCAAACTGTAATGGCGGAAATTCAAGGGTTAGCTTTAGCGATTAAACGTTATACCGCAGGAAGTAATGATCTTTATCGCGATTGGGAAATTGAAACGTACTTCCCCAATGCCAAAACCCAAATGCTTGTTTGGGCAGAACAATTGGACACGATGTATACACAATTACTTAACCTATCGTTAAACAATGCACCGTCCCAATTAGCGAATCTGAAAGTCAGTAGTGCGCGCTTACGCACCTTTGCCAATCAAATCAATCGTTTACCAGGTTTAATGGTGCAATTCTCCGATGGCGATTCGAGTGTGAATCAAATGTTAGGGGCCCTGCTTCAAGAAATGATGCGCTCTTCTTTAGAAATAGAACGGATCATGATTCATGGGGATGTCACCTTACCTCGCGCCACCGCAACCTTTTTCCGGTCCGCTTATGAAGGGAGTGCCCGGTTAATTCTTTCCTTTATTAATAATCCTTATTCGGCAACGCAAATGGATGAAGAACAACTCAATGTTTGGGTGAATTTCCCGCGACCCTTTATCGAAATCATGCAAGCGATGATTGATCAATTTTATCCAGGACAAAGGGAAGTGAAACTTTCGCAAATGCCTGATGAAAACAAATTAATTCTTTCAAACATTTCTGGTCAATCTCCCGATGTTGCGGTGGGGATTAACCACTGGATTCCTTATGACTTTGCTGCCCGTGATGCCGCCTTAGACTTACGGCAATTCAATGGTTATGCAAACACGGTTCGCCAATTTTCTAAAGGGGCGATGATCCCTTATGTGTTTGAAGAAGGTGTGTATGGTTTACCCTTAACGCAAAACTTCTGGGTAACCTTCTACCGAAGAGATATCCTTTCCTCCATCGGCGTGGATACGATTCCTCAAACTTGGGATGAAGTGATTGGGATGTTACCGTTATTGCAAAGTTATGGGTTAAATTATTTCTTACCCCTTTCACAATTTTCTGGATTAAAACCCTTTGTCGCCACCTTGCCTTTTATTCATCAATTTGGTGGTCAACTTTACGCGGAAGATGGCATGAGTACCACGATCAATGAAGAAAATACCTTGCGTGGTATTACCTTAATGGCGGAATTATTTACCCTTTATAACTTACCGAAATTCGTCGCAAGTTTTTATAATCAATTCCGTTACGGCACCTTGCCGATTGGGATTGGTGATTTAGGAACCTACCTTTTATTATCGAGTGCGGCAAGTGAACTAGAAGGCTTATGGGGCATGGATTTACATCCAGGTTTCCGTGATCCGATCACTCAACAAATCAATCGCTCGAGTGCAACTGGTGCCCAAGGCTCGATGATATTAGCTAACACTAATTTACCGGATGATAGCTGGGAGTTTTTATCCTGGTGGATGTCTACTGATATTCAGGCTTTGTTTGGTCAAACTTTACAAAGTACGTATGGGAAAACATACTTCTGGAATTCTGCTAACTTAGAAGCCTTTAGTCAATCGAGCATGCCAGAAGAATATAAATCGATCGTCTTACAACAATGGGAATTTGCCTTAGAAGCCAGTCGCATTCCTGGTACTTATATGGTGGAAAGAGAATTGTCCAATGCGTGGACGAATATCGTCTTCCAAGGCATCAATCCTCGCCAAGCGATTGATGAAGCGGTGCGCATTTCCAATCGAGAAATCATCTTTAAGATGGCAGAATTTGGCTATACCTTCCAAGGACAAATTCTCAAACCTTATCCGGTTCCAACGATTGATAACATTGATAGGTGGTTAACCGAACATGCTTAATCGAATCCTGGATCGGATGAATCGCCCCGCTTGGTTTATTTTTCCATATTGGACGTTGTTTGCCTTTTTTATCGTCGTCCCTGTCATTGCCGCGATTGGCTTATCCTTTACTTTCTTTAACTCGATTCAAACGCCTACCTTTATTGGCATTACGAACTATATTGAATTGATTACCCTTGATACCGTGTTTATGCGGTATGTCTTGCCGAATACCTTAAGGTTTGCCTTTATCGTTGGCCCAGTGGGTTATGGATTGTCATTTATGGTGGCATGGATGCTTTCGCATTTACCGAAAACGCCACGGACCATTTTAGCGATTATTTTTTATTCCCCATCCTTGACCGCAGGGGTGGCGATGGCGGCAATGTGGCGAATCATCTTTTCCGGGGATGCGCAAGGATACCTGAATGCAATCATGTTGGATTTAGGTTTAATTGTGGAGCCAATTCAATGGTTACAAAACCCCAGTATGTTGATGACGATCATGATTGTCGTTTCTTTATGGAGTTCAATTGGTGTTGGTTTCTTGGCGATGCTTGCTGGGATTCTCAATGTGGATCGAACCTTGTATGAAGCAGCGTATATTGATGGGATAAAAAATTGGTTCCAAGAAATTATTTATGTCACGATTCCGGCGATGAAACCCCAAATGATTTTTGGTGCGGTCATGGCCGTCGTTGGCACCTTCCAAGCCGGAGCGATTGGGGTAGCTTTATCCGGTACTAACCCTACGCCTAGTTATGCGGGTCAATTAATTGTCAACCACATCGAAGACTTTGGCTTTATTCGCTACATGATGGGTTATGCTGCTGCTATCTCGGTGATTTTATTATTGATGGTGTATGGTATTTCCAAAATTACTTGGAAGTTTTTAGGAGAAAAAGATTAATGGCATCCAAATTTTTAGGAACGCAAATTAATCCCGACCGTTTCCATAAAGGACAAATTCCTTTCTTTGTGATTTTAATTGCCTTTTCTGCTTTGATGATTTTACCAATCTTATTTATTATCAATCACGCTTTTAAACCCCAATCGGAATTGTTTGCCTATCCACCAACATTCTTTGTTCGCAACCCAACGTTAGATAACTTTTTAGAACTCGCGCGGATTGTCTCCACCTCTGGGGTACCCTTTTCTCGATATGTGTTAAACAGTATTTTTATTACGGCGCTTGGTGTGGGGTTGGCGATTTTATTCACTTCGTTATCCGCCTATGGTTTAGCAAAATTACATTTCAAAGGGAAGAAATTGTTATTTGAAATTAACACCCTTTCGCTCATGTTTGTCCCCATTGCGGTTCAGATTCCTCGTTATATTGTGGTGGCCCAATCAGGGATGATTGATACGTATTTCGCTCACATCTTCCCATTGATTACCATGCCGGTGGCGATGTTTTTAATTAAACAATTTATTGATCAAATCCCTAATGATTTTATTGAAGCGGCGCGCATTGATGGGGCCAGTGAAATGCAAATTTTCTTTAAAGTCATCATGCCGATGATTGCCCCAGCAGTAGCGACGGTTGGGATTCTTGCCTTCCAATTAATTTGGAATGATACGTCTACTTCGACCTTATTTATAAATGATGAAAGTTTAAGAACTCTAGCGTTCTTTTTACAAACCCTTACCTCCGGGGTTGGTAACACGATTGCCGGTCAAGGGATGGCGGCTGCCGCGTCCTTACTCATGTTTATTCCGAATCTCGTGCTCTTTATTATTTTACAAAGTCAGGTGATGTCGACGATGGCACACTCGGGGTTAAAGTAAATGAAACGTTGGAT
>JBMTFA010000003.1:0-27448 GCA_049433705.1 Bacilli bacterium | reverse complement strand
TACTCGCGATCAAATTAACCTTAGAAGCGTTACAAGGTTCTTATGCTTTAGCCATTCTAATTAAGGAAGATGATCAAAAGATTTATTTTGCGAAACTACATTCACCGTTGGTCATTGGTAAAGGCAAAACCACCAATTATTTGGCGTCCGATTATGTGCCCATGTTAAATTATGCTGATTCCTATTACATTTTGGATGATTATCAATATGGCTTTATTTCGGCAAAAGAAGTCGTGTTGAAGCACCTTGATCCGAATGAAGAAAAGCCTTTGGTCTACCACCAAACCGATTTGAAAGTTACGGATATTGGTCTTAATGGTTATCCGCATTACATGCTGAAAGAAATCGAAGAAGCCCCCGAAGTGATTCAACGGATTCGTGACAATTATCTTGATGGCAACCAATTTAAATTTGATGAGGTGATGCTTCAAAAACTTCAAGAAGCAGATCACATTATTTTTCTTGCCTGTGGAACAAGTTACCATGCGGCCTTAGTCGGTCGTCGTTATTTTGAATCGATTGGTAAAATAAGCCGAGTGTATATTGCTTCTGAGTTTGCTTATTATCCTGAAGTTAAAGGAAAGAAACCCATCTTTATCATTATTTCACAAAGTGGAGAAACGGCGGATTTAATTCGCTGCGTTAAACTCATTCAACAACAAGGGAGTCCCTTACTTACGATCACTAATACCAAAGGATCCTCGTTAGATCGCGCGAGTGATTTTACCTTACTTTTATATGCCGGCATGGAAATTGCCGTTGCCTCAACTAAAGCTTACATTGCCCAAGTGGCATTACTTGCCTTACTCCGTGCTGCCTTAATGGGTAATTCAGAAATTTCTACCGATCTTGTTGATGTCATCAAAGCGATGAAAAACTTAATTGACTCTAAACAAGAAATTAAAGCCATCGCGGAAGCAATTGCTCCTCAACCTAATGTTTTCTTTTTAGGTCGTGGTTACGATTATGATGCCGCCTTAGAAGCTTCGTTGAAATTAAAAGAAATTACCTATATCCATTCCGAAGGTTTACCTGGTGGTGAACTTAAACATGGTCCGATTGCTTTAATTTACAAGGATGTGCCAGTGATTGCCTTTATTTCTGATCAAACCACCGCGGCGGCGTTGCGTTCTAATTTACAAGAAGTGCTTGCCCGGGGTGCCAAGGTCTATCCGATTTCAAGTTTAGCGTTTGCTCGTGACGAGGATGCCTTTGTCACAAGTAATACCAAAGTGTATTTATCCCCAATGCTGAAAGCGATGGTTGGTCAATATTTATCTTATTACGCTGCTTTATGTTTAAATCGCGATATTGATAAACCGAGAAATTTAGCAAAGTCAGTGACGGTAGAATAGAAGTTTCAGAACAATAAAAAAACATCTAGCAAACCTAGATGTTTTTTATTGCTAAGCTTATTCGCCTTTTTTCTTGGCGACAACTTTATCTTCGGTAATCACTTCTTTCAGTGAGGCAATTAAACCGGTGACGTTTTGGATTTCTGAAGGAATAATGAGTTTGGTTGCCGTTCCACTTGCCACTTTTTCTAACGCTTCAAAACCTTTAAGGGTTAAGAATGCAGCATCAGGTTTGGATTTGTTAATCAATTCAACCCCTTTGGCTTGTGCTTCAAAAATTCTAAGGATGGCTTCCGCTTCCCCTTCGGCTTCCGTAATCTTTTTAATTTTGACGGCTTGGGCGCGTAAAACTGCAGACTCTTTTTCCCCTTCTGCGGTTAAAATGGCGGCTTGTTTTTTCCCTTCGGCTTCAAGAATTGCTTCACGTTTTTGCCGTTCAGCGCGCATTTGCTTTTCCATTGCTTCTTGAATGTCTCGTGGGGGAATTATGTTCTTCAATTCAACACGATTGACTTTTATCCCCCAGGAATCGGTTGCTTCTTCAAGCGTTTCCCACATTTTGTGGTTGATGCGATCACGGGAAGTGAGAGTTTGATCAAGTTCTAAATCCCCAATTAAATTACGTAACGTGGTCGCGGTTAAGTTTTCCATCGCCGATAAAGGACGTTCCACACCATAGGTGAAAAGTTTTGGATCCGTGACTTGGAAATACACCACGGTATCAATTTGCATGGTGACGTTATCTTTGGTAATCACGGGTTGTGGTGGAAAGTCATATACCCGTTCCTTTAATGAAATGGTGGCAACTTTTGAATCAATAACGGGGACAATGATATGAATCCCAGCAGCGAGGGTTTTATGGTATTTACCTAACCGCTGAACGATGACAGTTGTTCCTTGCGAGACAATCACAATCGCGCGAATGACAACGATTAATAAAACAAAAAAGATCAATCCTAAAAAGACAATGCCAATACCAGCAGCAGTTAACATGAACATATTTACTTACCTTCTTTCTTGATCACGGTTAATTTATTTCCGTGAATCGCTTGAATCACTGCAAATTCGCCAGCTTTAAAGGATAGCGGTTTTTCACTCACAAGTTTCCAACGTACATCACCATGGAGTCCCATCCCAGATTCCTTAGGTCCAAACCCTTGTTCAACTAAAATTTCTTGACCAATTAAGGCATCCGCATTCGTAGGAACAGTTGGACGATTTGTTACTTTTTTAACAAAAGGTCTCGTGAGAATCAGTAAGACCACACTGGTACCGGTGAAGATTAACACTTGCCATATAAGATTGACATTGAAAAACGTGGCAAACAATAAAGCGACTAAGGCGCCACCTGCAAACCATAACGATACAAGTTGCGGTTCTAAAGACTCAACAATGACCGCAACAAAGAAAACCACAACCCAAAGAATAATGCCGACTAATTGCACATCAATGGTAGTGAAGATCATTTGGTTACCTCCTTAATCATAACTTTATCATTGATTGCGATTTTTCTATAGATATTTCTTGTAAATTTTAGAGTAAAATAAAAGGCATGAAGTCTAAACACCATCGGTCCTTTTATGAGTTTATTCTCAAGGTCCAAGCGATCAGTAAAATTGGTCTTACTTATTCAAAAGATGCCTATGCTTTAGAAAATTATCTAGAATTAAGTGATCTTTCAACCAATATGTTAAAAGAGTTTACACAGGTTGACTTTAAACGACCCCATTACTTTGCTCGGGATTTGTATCCAACCCCTAATGTTTCGGTGCGGATGATCATTTTCAACGAAAAAGAAGAAGTGCTGCTTGTCAAAGAAAAAGTTGATGGTGGTTATACCTTACCGGGTGGTTGGGCAGATGTATTTGAAAGTCCAGTAGAAGCGATTAAGAAAGAATGTATGCAAGAGGCAGGTGCGGATGTCACCATCCTTGCGCTTACAGGGGTTTACTATTTTGATTTTTATCATCGTGGCCAACCTGAAAGTCAGTACGCCCTTGTCTTTAAAGGCAAATTAAGAGGACCGCTTCAACCTTTTGGTCATGAAATTACCGATGTCCAGTTTTTCCCCATCACCCAGTTACCTAAATCGATCTCGCATAAACTTGCTAGAAAAGATTTATTGAAAATGATTCAGGATGCCAAGAAAGGTGATGTTTATTTTGAGTAACAAAATCAAACGGCCTTGGTGGCAAACCGCGATAGGCTATCAGATTTATCCTCGGTCTTTTTATGATAGCAATGGCGATGGCATTGGGGATATTAACGGCATTCGGCAAAAGTTACCGCATTTGCATCAATTAGGCGTTAACCTCTTGTGGATTTGTCCTTTCTTTGTTTCGCCGATGGATGACTATGGTTATGACGTCAAAGATTATCTACAAGTTGATCCAAGTTTTGGTTCCCTTGAAGATTTCCAAGCCTTATTGAATGAGGCCCATACTTTAGGCATTCGTATCATTATTGATCTTGTGGTTAACCACACGAGTGATGAACATCGTTGGTTTATAGAAGCAAGAAAAAACCGCTATTCAAAGTTTCACCATTATTACTTATGGAAAGACCCAAAAGTAACCGATGAAGGGAAGATTTTACCACCGAATAATTGGCGAGGTTATTTTTCCGATAGTGCGTGGCAATATGATGAAACCGTGAAGCAATATTATTTAAAAATCTTTTCAAAGAAAATGCCTGATTTAAATTGGGAAAATCCAGCGATGCGTCAAGAGATGTATGCAATCGCTCGGTATTGGCTTGATTTAGGAGTCGATGGTTTTCGGCTTGATGCCCTCGCGCATCTAGCAAAAGATTTAACCTATACGGATTCAACATTACCTGTGGATCAAGATGGCCTAGTCTTAGATGCGAGTAAATTTTCAAATTTACCGCGCGTGTTTGATTACTTAAAAGAATTGAAAACCCAAGTGTTAGAAGCCTACCCCGAAGCCCTCACGATCGGTGAAGTGGGGGGTGGGGTTTCCCCGGAAGCCTCGCTCGCCTATGTCCATCCGCAGCAAGGGTGCTTAAATATGGTGTTTAATTTTGACACGTGTTGGGAAAATGGGGCCTTTGGTTCTGATACCAAAGCCGATCATGAATTGAAAACCAATGTCTTGCAATTAAAGAATAATTTTATGAAATGGTATCACGCCGTTGCCCCGCAGGCTTCACTACCCATTTACTGGTTAAACCATGATCATCCACGCGTCGTATCCCAATATGGTTCGATTCGGTATCGCCGGGAATCGGCAACGATGCTGATTACCACCTTATTGTTTTTGTATGGGACCCCTTTTATTTATAACGGTGAAGAAATTGGGATGAGTAATGTCGATTACGAAAAGCTCACCCAATTTAAAGATGTTTCGGCGATGCAATACGCCAAGCAAGCTTCTTCACGTTTGGACGAACCCACCATCCTTCGGTTTTTAAGAAGAACCTCTAGGGTAAATGCCCGGACACCTTTTCAATGGAGTGATGCCCCGCATGCTGGGTTTACCCAGGGTGAACCGTATTTACAAGTGAATGGAAATTATCAAGCAGTCAATTTAACCTCGCAAAAGCGCGACCCTAAATCGATCTTTCATTATTATCGGCAAGCGATTGCGCTCCGTAAGCAACCGGCCATCACCGAAACCGTTTTATCTGGCGCCTTGTCTTTGGTAGATCCTTTAAATCCTGATGTGTTCGCGTATCGTCATGAAGGTCGTCCTTCGTTAATGGTGATCAGTAATTTCCGTAGTTATGAGGTGAACTTTAAATTAGAGGTCGTGATTAATGCGGTACGCCTCCATAACTATCCTACGATTGAAAAGCGGGGATTAAATTTAGTGCTTAGACCGTTTGAAACTTATTTGTTGGATGTGGAATGAAAACAAAAACGTGTTTTTATTTCGTCGCTGAAACGCCTTTGCATGACCGCAACTTAAAACCTTGGATGGAAGCGGTTTTGGGAAAAAAACTTGAATGGGCAACGATTCATCCTGATCAATGGGTCTTTTTTTCCGAGGATGTTTCTCGGCAACCCTTACAAACGTTTTTGGATACGTATCAACAAGAACATAGAGGTAAATTCCATCTCTTAAAAACCTATCGCCTCCATCCTTTAGGGGAACAAGCCTCACGATTAGGATTAAAAAAGAATCCCGGTAAAGTTGATCTTATGGGTGATTTTTTATTACAACGCGTCTTAGAAGGACAAATGAGTTTACTGCCCACGATTCGTGATGAATTTGCTTCTGTGCCGCGGCATTTAATGCAAACCGCCGCGATGCTCATCGATTCAAATATGAATGCATCAATTGCCAGTGAACGTCTTTATGTGCATCGGAATACGTTTAATTATCGCTTGAATCAATTTGTGAATTTAACCGGTCTTGATGTTCGTCAGCATGACCATGCCCTCCTCTTTACTTTAGTGGAAAAACTTCTAATGCGTTAAGTCAATTTGTGCAATGTGCACAAATGATGGTAAGATGAACTTGTTAAACTAAATCACAAGGAGAATTACATATGGCAGAAGTTGTCTTGAAGAATATTAATAAAATCTACGATAACAAGGTGCAAGCCGTGTTTGACTTTAATCTTGAAGTCAAAGACAAAGAATTTATTGTCCTTGTCGGTCCTTCCGGTTGTGGTAAATCGACTACCTTACGGATGATTGCCGGTTTAGAAGATATCACCAATGGTGAACTTTACATTGATGGATCGTTACGCAATGACACCCCACCGAAAGATCGGGATATCGCGATGGTGTTCCAATCGTATGCGCTTTATCCACACATGACGGTGTTTGACAATCTTGCCTTCGGGTTAAAGATTCGCCACATCAATAAAGAAGAAATTCGTGAACGGGTATACCGGGCCGCTAAAATCTTAGAAATCGAAAAACTCTTAGACCGTAAGCCAAAACAACTCTCTGGTGGTCAACGCCAACGGGTTGCCCTAGGTCGAGCGATTGTCCGTAACGCGAAAGTGTTCTTAATGGATGAACCGCTTTCCAACTTAGACGCTAAGTTACGGGTGCAAATGCGTGCAGAAATTATCAAGCTTCATGAAAGCATTGGTGCCACCACCATTTATGTTACCCACGATCAAACGGAAGCGATGACGATGGCGAGTCGGATTGTCGTCATGAAGGGTGGTTATGTGATGCAAATCGGTAGCCCGATTGAAATCTATAACAATCCTGCCAATCTTTTCGTTGCCGCCTTTATTGGTTCGCCAGCGATGAACTTGATGGACGTCAAATATAAAGATGGTCATATCCATTTCCAAGATGGTTTGAAAATTGAATTACCGGAAAAATTTAAAAAAGTGCTCAAAGGGTACGACAACAAAGAAGTGGTGTTTGGGATTCGCCCAGAAGATTCTCACCGGGATGATGCAGCCTTAGAAAAACTTTATCCAACGGCGGTGCTAAAGAGCACCATCAAAGTTGCGGAATTATTAGGCCATGAATACATCATTCACACGGACTTAGCGGGTAACAATTTAATTAGTAAAATTGATGCCTTACAAACTTTCCGTATCGGGGATAACATCCGTCTTGTGCTCAATTTAGAAAAAGCACATATCTTCGATAAAGAAACCCAAAAGACCATCATTTAATCTCAATCATAACAACCAAACCATCGCCACAAACGATGGTTTTTTTCTATCTACAAATTGTGAAAAAAATCGGTATAATTTGAAAGGAACGAGTGAGGTAAATATCGATGCGATCAGCTGGCATTTTATTAGCAGTATCATCCTTACCATCTCCCCATGGCATTGGGGATTTTGGTCCACACGCTTATCAGTTTGTTGATTTACTGGCAAAAGGTAACGTTAAACTTTGGCAAATGTTACCACTCAATCCCTTAGGGTATGGCAACTCTCCATATCAACCTTATTCTTCAAAAGCAATGGATGAGTTATACCTTTCATTAGATTTACTCCATGAACAAGGATTGATTCGTAAACCAAAACTATTTCAGGCGCAGGCAACGAAGGTTGATTATGATGCGGTAAGAAAATTTAAAACTGCTTATTTTGAAGAAGCGTTTCGCCACTTCCAACCGGATGTGACGTATCAACGCTTTATCAAAGAAAATCCATGGGTTGAGATGTACGCCATTTTTATGACGTTCAAAGAAATCCACCAATTACAAATGTGGACCACATGGCAAAAAGAATTTAAAACCTATGTCAAAAATAAGGCGATTGATTTAGCTCCCTATCTTCCCCGCATTCAATATCATCAGATGTTGCAATATTTGTTATCTAAACAATTTATCGCCTTAAAGTCTTATGCCAATCGCCATGGTGTGCAATTGGTCGGTGATATTCCGATTTATGTGGGCATTGACTCGATTGATGTGTGGATGAATCAATCCCAATTCATGTTAACTGCCGATGGTGAACCGACGCATATTGCTGGTGTCCCACCCGATTATTTTTCGAAAACCGGTCAACGCTGGGGCAATCCGTTATACCGTTGGGATGTGATGGATCAAGATGGTTTTCAGTTTTGGCTTGATCGTCTAGGCTATAACGCAAAGCTCTTTGATATTATTCGCATTGATCACTTCCGCGCTTTTGATACGTACTGGAAAATTCCCGCCTCATGTCCTACGGCAGTGGAAGGGGCGTGGATTGAAGCCCCTGGTTATGCATTGTTTGATGCGATTAAGGCTGGTTTACCCCACGTGAACATCATCGCGGAAGACTTAGGTGATTTACGGCCGCAAGTGTTAACTTTACGTGATCATTATAAATTACCAGGCATGAAAATCATGCAATTTGAATTTCCTATCTACCCCGATGGGCGAGGACAAATGCCGAAACCTGTTGTACCTGCGTTTCCAGAAAATGCAGTGGCGTATACGGGAACCCATGATAACCAAACCACGATGGGATGGTATCAATTATTATCTCCTGCCTCCAAAACTCAACTTGCGCAATTTCTCAAACCTTATCAAGGAACGATTGCAGAACAACTCATCCAAGTGATGTTTACCTCAAAGATTGCTTATGCGATTGTGCCGATGCAAGATGTGCTCTCCTTGGATGATCAAGCACGGATGAATGTGCCGGGCACGATAGGTTCACCGAACTGGGAATGGAAACTTGCAAGTTTTGATGCCTTTGAAAAACGGTTACCAACCTTCGCAAAGTGGGTTAAAGAAAGTCAACGTTAATTGCCAAAGGTCGGTGTGGTTTGCTCATCTTATTATGTTAAGATAAAAGCAGTTTAAAATAAGGAGACAACGCATGCCCACACCTCATATCCAAGCGAATTTAGGTGATTTTGCCAAAACGGTCTTGATGCCAGGAGATCCTTTGAGGGCAAAGTATATTGCCGACACGTATTTAACCAATGTGAAACAAGTGAATAAGGTACGAAATATGTTCGGTTTTACCGGTACCTACCAAGGCAAACTTGTCTCGGTGATGGCTTCAGGGATGGGGATGCCAAGCATGGGGATTTACGCCCATGAACTCTTTACCGAATTCGCCGTTGACACCATCATTCGGGTTGGCACCACGGGTGCTTACTTATCATCCGCAAAACTTTATGACATTATCATTGCCCAAGGGGCAAGTACCGATAGTAATTGGGCAAGTCAATTCCAATTAAAAAATGGGACCTTTTCTGCTTTGGGTTCATTTACCTTAGTGGAACAAGCCGTCAAGGCTTGTCGCGAACAAAACATTCCCTTTCATGTGGGTAATGTTTTAAGCAGTGATGTGTTTTATGATGTCGATCCTGACAAATGGAAAAAGTGGGCTGCCTTAGGCGTTCTCGGTGTGGAAATGGAAGCCTATGCGTTATATGCGACTGCGGCTCGATTAGGCAAAAAAGCGCTCGCGATTATGTCGGTTTCTGATTCGTTCCATTACCATGAAATCTTAACTCCAAGCGAACGCGAAGTTGGCTTGAAGAAAATGTTAGAGGTTGCCTTACACATCGCCCCATGAATTTCAGTGATTTAACTCAATTACAACTTGCGATTATTGCTGTCTTATCCACGGTCATTTTAGTGACGCTTTTCTTTTTGATTTTACCGTGGTTTAAAAAACAATATGCGATACGTAATCTCAATAAGATTTTTAATGAAATTATTCATCGTTATGTCACTGAAAAAGATCATTATTTGATCCCCTTAGTCAAAGTGAAATTACCAGGTAATCGCGATGTTATCATCGACCATTTAGTATTTGGTGATAAGTATATTTACGCGATCAAGGATTTATATTTTGAAGGTGGGTTGTTAGGTAAAGGTAGTGATAAAGAATGGTCTTATTATGAATATAAATACCATCAACCGAAATACCGTTATATTCAAAATCCCTTTTTATTAAATCGACAACGCATCGAAAAACTTGCGATTGTCACAGGGCTCGATCCTAACTTATTTATTTCGGTGATTTTGGTTAATAACGAAGCGATGATCAATCGTATCCCGGTAAGTGAAGATAACCAATTTATCGTCAACATTCGCCAATTTGCGCGTTTGATTGATGCGATTGAAAGTCGAGATGTTCCCCCGTTTAAGTCACAAATCCTTGATAAGGCTGTCATTGATATCAACGAGATGAACATGAAAAACAAAAAAATTAGGTAAACCTATTTTTTTGTTTTTTGTTTTTCTTTTAGCAAGGAGTTAAGATCATCACTCGTCTTTTTATTTTTCACGTGGTTAACTGCAATCGTAATGGTATAGGCGATTAAGTAAACGAAGATAAGCACATACACTAACCAAACCAAACGAAATAATAAAGGAAAATAAATCGCTCGCATGATTGGTGCGATTGGCAAAATAATGACAAAGGATAAGAAAATACTAAGAATGCCACTGCCCCATTTTAAACGATAAACATGGATGGCCGTATGAATCAATAATGTCACCACAAGGGAACCGAATACCAATTGCGGAATCGTTACCTGACCTTGGATGGCAGGGACAAGGTTGGTTAACCAACCAAGGATGCCCATGGGGATGGTCACCCATGTATAGACTTTCGGAAAATTTTTAAGCCAAGTTTTCATTCGTTGTTCACCCCTAGTTTTTTCTTAAGAATCGGTAAATAAAGGCGAGAAACTTCCACCCTGTCCCCATTCGCTAATTGTGCTTCTAATTTACTATTCAATAACGGTTTGAAACTTGCTAACTTTTGTAAATTAATCACGGTACTTTTATTAATTCTGACAAAAGGATCACCCCATGTTTCAATTTCATAAAGTCGTTGTTCAATGATGAAACTATCGGATTGGGTATAAAGAATGGTTTGGTTTTCCTGACTTTCAAGGTAAAAAATATCAAGAAGGGGAATCTTAAATTGTCTACCTTTTTGCTGCCCGATGACATAGAGTAAGCCAGCCTGAAGGACAGTTTGGATTTTTTGAAAGCTAGCTTGATTAGGATCCCCTTCAAGGGTGACCATCGGTTCCTCTAGCTTCGGGTTTGGTACCACTTTCAGTTTCATGGATTTTATTATAAAACGAAAACGAACGAACAAACGAGAAATTCATTAACCTGCATGTAAGCAAGGGTAAGATACAAAAAACCTCCCAAAGGAGGTTATTTGAGCAAATTTTGGAGCAGGTGACGGGAATCGAACCCGCGTATCAACCTTGGCAAGGTTGTGTTCTACCATTGAACTACACCTGCGACGCTTTTATATTATAGCGATAGTTAGGTTTAACTTGCAAGATGAAATGCTTTTTCAATCCGTTTTCACTCTGTTTTTCCTTTGGGAAAAACCTATAAAATATCGGGCAATAATGGTATGATAAATTTAGGTTATTCTATGACGATATGGAGGGTTTGCAATGAAAAAATTAATTAATCTTTTGGGATTTGCTTTGGTGATGGGTATTGTCGCCTTTGTTGCCCTCATTGCTTATCGTGAAGATTTTGCCATTGCTTCTGTCGTTGATGCACTAACTGCGTATGGATTTTCTGTCCTAAGTCCTTTGCTTGATTTTTCTAACTTTTCGCTTACTTTTGGCTTACAACTTGTGGGGGTTGGTTTTTATGTCATTGCCACCCTTATCCTCTGTGGATTATTTCTCAGTAAACTCAAAATCATTCGGGCCTTCATTTCTTTATTAGGTTTAGGCTTTACCTTAATGGTGATTTTATTGCTGCTCAATGGTTATCATCCTGAGGCGACGAGTTTGGCTAATTTAGGACCTGAAAGTGAATTTTTACCCATCCTTTTAACCCCGATTCAACAACCGAATCCTGGGTTATATGCTTCCGCTTATGCAGGTGCGATTGTGGGTATTACTCTTATAACCATGCTTTTTCATATTCTTGTCATAATCGATACGTTTAGACATCCCTTTGAAAAGAAACCTGGCAAAGCGGTTCTTGTTGCCAAGGAAGAAACCATCATCGCCGAAGCACTATCAAAATTCGTGGTTCCTAATCAAGTCAATTTACCCATAGAAGGAAACGCGGGGAATAAGTCGGGTGAATCGAAGGTGCAATTGACCAGCCAATCGTTGATGGAAAATACCCCCATTGTGGTCTTACCTTCTTCACCTGCCCTTCCGGAAAAACAAGACGTACATAAAGCTCGACAATCGGTCAACCAAATTAAAGAACGCATTCGCAGCCTCATTCGTTTGCAATTGCTGCAAGCAAAGCAACAAGCAATGGGCGTGGCTACGCAACCTACTCCAACGGTTTCACCAACCACACCTGTTCCCAATGAATCCCCGACACCACCGATTAAAGAAAGTCCCTCCCTTCAAGCAGAACTTCCAAAAGAAGATTTGCAGCAACAACTCAATCAGATGGTGGCAAACGAACTTTCCCAATTAGAACCAAAAATGAAAGATCAACTTGCCACGTTGATTAATGAAGAATTGATTAAATATGATTCGTTGAACCGTGAGGTCTTGGAAAGTCTCGTTGCCGAAAAAATTGAAACAAATTTAAGTCAAGCTTTAGAGCAAATCAAAATAGAATTACAAGAAACCATCAAGTCTTTGGTAGCGGAAAACAATCAAGCTACAACAGCGCCAGTTCAACCAGTAGAAGCAAGGCCGTCTGCTCCTTCCCTCGATGCGCAAACCATCGAAACCATCATTGCGCAATCGCCACTAGCACAACGGGTTCAAGCCTTGGAAGCAAAACCAGAGATTAAGCCCGTAACTGCAGAAGGCATCATCAATGAAACGCAAGTAAAACAATTATTAGAAGATCCATTTCGCCGGATTGAAACACTTCAACAAAATATTGAGCAACTCACCGCCCAACTTAATGAACTCAAGCAACACGTATCCCAACCAGAAACCCAAACACAAACGCAACAAAGTTTGATTGCCTTGCATCAAGAGTTACAAACCACAAAAGAAACGTTGACCCAATTTCAAGCTGAATCTTTAGCAAAAACAAATGCCCTTCAAGAAAAATTAGTCCAACCTATTAAGGTGCAAACTGCTACCGAAATGGTGGATGTCAAAGTGGATGAAGACCGCATCGTTAACATTATGAAAAAATATCAAACCACACTTCAGCCAGAAGCTTCACTATCCGTCATTCAAAGTTTAGTCGCGAATGAAGTGAAGAAAGCGGTAGTACCTGCGAGTAGTGGGTTGAGTGAAGCCGAAGTGAAGAAGTTAATCGCCGACGCGGTAGCAGGGTTACCTCAACCAGAGAAAGTTGAACTACCGAAGGTGTTAAATGAAGAAGATGTTAGCAAGATTGTGGAGACGAAATTACCGAAAGTGCTGAATGAAGAAGACATTAGGAAGATTGTCGAAGCAAAGTTACCGAAAGCGGAACCAGGGATCACTGAAGCGGTGGTGTTAGGTTTAGTCGCGAATGAAGTGAAGAAAGCGGTAGTACCTGCGAGTAGTGGGTTGAGTGAAGCCGAAGTGAAGAAGTTAATCGCCGACGCGGTAGCAGGGTTACCTCAAGCTATTCCATCACGATCTGATCCAAATCCACCCTTACCATTTGTTGGATTGAATGCAGTCACGATTCCTGTGATAAGAAAGAAACAAGCCCGGGCGCCTGAAAATGAAAAACGCGCGGAACAATTTAAGTCTGTTTTACCTCCAGAAACTGGATTAACACGCACTGGCAAGAAAAAGATTATTCGTATCCCTTTCCAAGAAAGAATGGCCACTGCTGATACCGTGATCCTTAATCATTACGATGAATTAAAAAATTATTTGTTAAGTTATCAAGTGAAGTCTCGTGTTTCTAATGCCGGGGATATGTTTAGACTTCATAAAGAGGAATACGCGAAGATGACGATTGCGGGCAAAGGTTTAAAATTATACATGGCGTTGAATCCAGAAGATTATAAGGATAGTCCAATTCCTGTTGATGATGCTTCTGATAAAAAAATGTATCGTGATATTCCCCTTGTCTTTAAAGTAAAATCAGAATTGTCATTAAAACGTGCTAAAAAATTGATTGATGACCTCATGGCAAAAAAAGGATTAAAGCAACAAGAAATTCCCTTCTTGCCCTGGTCAAAAGCATTTAAGAGGTAAATAAACGATGGAAATTGTCACACGACCTGGTTGGATTGAAGTTATATGTGGCCCGATGTTTGCCGGTAAAAGCGAAGAGCTCATTCGCCGGATCAAACGCTTAGAGTATGCAAAGAAAAAAACCTTGGTCTTTAAACCTGCCATCGATACGCGATATGCTTCTGATGCGGTCGTCTCGCATTCAAATTTAAAGGCAAAATCAATTGCCATCAAAGAAAGTAAAGAGATTCTAGATTATGTGGATTCAACCACCTTTGCGATTGCGGTGGATGAAGTGCAATTTTTAGATAAAGAAATTGTCTATATAGCCCAACGACTTGCCCTAAAAGGGATTCGGGTGATTCTTGGTGGCCTTGATACAGATTTCCGCGGTGAGCCCTTTCCCATCACTGCTGCCTTAATGACCATTGCCGAAGATGTTCTCAAATTAACCGCGATTTGTGTGGTATGTGGTGCGCCTGCGACCAAAACCCAACGGATTCTCAACGGAAAACCCGCACATTATGCTGATCCAATCATTAAGGTGGGCGCTTCTGAAGCCTACGAACCACGATGCCGGCACTGTCACCAAGTGACCAAATAAGTTATTGTATAATATAGCTATGTTTGAAGACCCTTGGTTGTGGTTGATCTTAACCTTTATCCTCTTAATAGGGGGATATTTCTCTCTTGCTGAAACTGCCTTTGCTGCGGCCGATCCAATTCGGATGAAAGTGCTTGCGGAAAAATCTAGCGTCGCCAAGACCACGCTTCAATATATTGAAAAGTTTGATGAAACCGTCATCGTTACCGTCATTGGTAGCAATGTGATTTCCGTTTTGCTTTCCACACTTGCCACCATTCTCTTTGTTGAAATTTATCAAGATAATGGAGTTGGCACCTTGATTGCTACCTTAATTTCTGCAAGCTTATTTTATATTTTTTGTGATACGATTCCCAAAGTGATTGGCCGAGGATTGCCCATTCAAACTGCTTTGTTTGTCACCGTCGTCTTTAGGTTTTTTAAAATGCTCTTCTTTCCGATTTATTGGTTATTCCTTAATTTAAAACGGTTGTTAAATCAATACCAGCAACCCAAACCTTCGACTTTAACAGAAGATGATTTTGCATCGATTGTGGAAAAACAAGAAGAAGAAGGGACTCTCGATGCTTCCGAAGTTGAATTAATTCAATCCGCGATTGAATTTTCTGATACCGCGGTGAAAGATGTTTTAACCCCTATAGAAAAAATGTATGGCTTACCAGAAACCGTTCTATACCAGGCAGATTTAGCGGCAAAACTGATTACTTCCCCTTTCTCTCGTGTGCCGATCTATCGTGATTCCTTACAAAACATTATTGGCGTTTTATCGATTCGCACTTACTTTCAGCAATTTCAAAAACAACGACAATTAGATCCCACGACTTTATTAAGAAAACCCTATTTTGTTCAAAGTAAAGTCACGATTGATGAACTGTTTGAAGGGTATAAAAAATACCGAACTCACGTGGCGATTGTCAAAGATGCCCAAGGGTTAGTCATCGGCATGGTCACGATGGAAGACGTGTTAGAAGAAATTGTTGGCCAAATGGAAGAACTTGTGAAGCAAACTGGAGTCTTCCGTGGGTAATTTATTCATCTTGGTTCTTTCCATTATCATCGCCTTAGGTTTTTCCGCCTTCTTTTCTGCATCGGAAATGGCCTACACTGCGGTCAATCCCTTACGCTTAAAAACGTTAGTTGATCAAGGGAATGCTTTGGCAAAAAAAGCGGCACGCATCGCTCAACATTATGACCAATACTCCTCTGCTTTATTATTTGGTAATGGCATCGTCAATATTTTAAACTCATCCTTAACGGCATTAATCGCGATTGAATATTTAGCCCCCTTACTACCTAATCCAACCCTTGCTGCAACGATTATGGCGATTCTAATCTTCTTTATCATTGTTATCATTGGTGAACTCATTCCCAAAAGCGTTGCGAAAATCCATGCATTGACATTGAGTTTATGGTTTGTTTACCCTGTGATGATCTTTCGGATTATCTTTAGTCCTTTTGTCTTTGTCGTCAGTTTGATCACCTTTCCGATTCGGCGTTTGTTCGTGCAAAAACGGAAAGAAAGTCGGACGCGCTATAACGACGATGAATTAGAAACCATGGTCGATACGATTGAAGCAAAAGGTGTCATTGATGAAAAGAAGGGTGATTTAATTCGTTCTGCCTTAACCTTTTCAGAAAAGAAAGCGTATGAAGCGATGACCCCACGGGTGGATATGTTTGCCTTCAATATCGAAGAAGACAGTCAACACTTATTATTGAATCCAGATATTTTTGCCTATTCTCGCATCCCCATTTATGATCAAACGTTAGATAAAATCATTGGTTTTTTACCAACAAAAAAATTGTACAAACGTTTTTTACAACAGTCTCCGATTGATTTAGCTTCATTGATGACACCCCCATTATTTGTCCCTCGCAATCAACCCTTAACAGATGTCTTAGGTCAGTTTAAAGAGCAAAAACAACAAATAGCCATTGTCGTCGATGAGCATGGTGGCACCGAGGGGCTAATCACCCTTGAAGATATTGCTGAGGAGTTAGTTGGAGAAATTTGGGATGAAACGGATGATATCCTCCCACCGATGATTAAACAATCCGACCGAGAATATTTAGTGGAAGGTAGCGTCAACATTGAAGTATTCTTTCATGAATTGGATATTCCCTATGAGGATAGTGCGGATTATGCAACCGTCAGTGGCTGGGTGATAAATCAACTGGGTGATTTTGCCAGGGTCGGTGATCGTTTTACCTATGAAGGATTTTTCATTGAAGTCTTAGAGATAGAAAAATTTACCGTCGAAAAAATTAAAGTTACCCTCCCCTTGTCCTCGCTTGATGCTAACAACAAGGAAAACGATTAAAGTTTTAGATTAAATGTGTTAAAATTTTGCGGTATCACCATGAAATATACCGCTTGGTTAACTCAACATATTGCAGATCTTTCCTCGCAAACCATTTTAATCACAGGGGCCAATAGTGGTTTAGGTTTTTATAGTGCAAAACAACTCGCCTTTCGGGGTGCGCATATTTTAATGGCATGTCGCAATCTTGCTACAGCCGAGGCGGCAAAAAAAGCGATACTTCAAGATATTCCTAAGGCTAAGTTAGCGATTATCCCCTTTGATCAAACGTCATTCGCCTCGATCAAAGCCTTTACCCAAGTCATCAAAACGTCTTATCCAAAAATCGATGTGATGCTTTTAAATGCAGGGATTATCATGCCTCCTAAAGGTGAAAAAACACCCGATGGTTTACCGATGACGACCGGGGTTAATTTTTTTAATGTCTATTATTTGCTCCGTGAACTCCTTGGGTTTCTTGATCACCATAACCCACATTTTCGCTTAGTGCTTGTCGGATCTTACTCTTCTTATCGCGTGCGGATGAAACACCTGAATACGTTATTGAATCCTAAGTTACCAAGGATGAAACAATATGCCTTAAGCAAGTTAGGCATCGCGATGTTACATCATGTATTACAAATGAATTTAAACCTTTTTGATTTTCCAGTCCTTGATCATGTCAGTGCCGTCTTGGTGCATCCTGGGATTGCGGCGACGAATATTGTTCGTCATTTACCCAATTGGTTAGCGAAACTTGTGAACCTCTGGTTACGTTTCACCAGCCACTCAGCTGAATCAGGGGCGTTAAGTTTAACTTATGCAGCGGGCAATGCTTATGTGGTCAACGGTCACTTTATTGGTCCTAATGGTCCTGGAGAAAGTTTTGGCTTTCCTAAAAATCTTGTGTTAAGACCGCACTTCAGTAAGGGTTCAGCAAAGTTCACTTATGACGTGGGTAAATATATTGAAACCATCGGAGGCAAATCAGATGTTAGAAGTCGGTAATGTTAGCTTACAGTTTGGCGGTAGGGTCCTTTTTAAAGATGTTTCCCTGTCTTTCACCAAAGGAAATTGTTATGGTATTATTGGGGCCAATGGTGCTGGTAAATCGACCTTTTTAAGAATTCTTTCTGGTGAATTAGAACCCACCCAAGGGGAAGTGTTTCGCGATAAAAAAGAACGGATGTCTATTCTTAAACAAGATCAAAACGCCTTTAATGCTTACACCGCGGTTGACACGGTTATGCTTGGTTTTGCCAAGATTAAACTATTGCGCGCCGAATTAGATGCGCTTTATGCCAAACCTGATTTTGATGAAAAAGATGGAATTAAAGCCGCAGAGATGGAAAGCGAATATGCGGAAATGGGTGGTTATGAAGCGGAAGCCAACGCTCGTAGCTTACTCAATGCTCTTGGGATCAAAGATGATAAACAAGATGTCTTGATGAAAGACTTAGATAGTAAATTAAAGGTAAAGGTCTTACTCGCCCAAGCCTTATTTGGTAATCCTGATATTTTAATTTTGGATGAACCGACCAATAACTTAGATGCCGTCGCCTCACATTGGTTAGAAAACTTTTTATTTAACTTTGAGAACACCGTCATCATCGTCTCTCATGACCGCCACTTTTTAAATAAAGTTTGTACGCGCATTTTAGATGTCGATTACGGCAAAATCAATATGTTCGTGGGCAATTATGATTTTTGGTATGAATCGAGTCAACTGATATTAAAACAATCGAAAGATGAAAATGCGAAAAAAGAAAATCGCATGAAAGAACTGCAAGAGTTTATTGCGAGGTTCTCTGCGAATGCAAGTAAGAGTAAACAAGCGACCTCACGAAAAAAAGAGTTAGAAAAAATCACGTTAGAAGATTTAAAACCTTCTTCACGACGTTATCCCTTTATCGATTTTAAATTTGAAAAAGATTTAGGTCAGGATGTTTTAAGTTTCCAAGGGTTGAAGAAGAAAGGGTTGATTCCTTCTTTATCCTTGTCCATTCATCGCGGTGAAAAAATTGCCATTCTTTCCGATAGTTCGCAACGGGTCACCACGTTATTTGAAATCTTATTAGGCATGCAAACCCAAGATGAAGGAACGTTTAAGTGGGGGATTACCGTGACTCCAACGTATTTACCTCAAGATAACAGTGCCTTCTTTAAAGAACGGATGCATCTTGTCGATTGGTTACGGCCATATTCTAAAGATCAAACCGAATCTTATTTACGAGGATGGCTTGGAAGAATGCTCTTTTCTGGTGAAGAAGCACTAAAGCCTGTAACCGTGTTATCCGGGGGAGAAAAAGTTCGCTGCATGTTTGCCCGGATGATGTTAACGGCAGGCAATGTCTTGCTCATGGATGAACCGACGAACCATCTTGATTTAGAAGCGATTACTGCCTTAAATAAAGGCATGATTCAATACAAAGGCGTCATCCTTTTTACGAGCCATGATCATGAATTACTCGCCACGGTTGCTAACCGCATCATTTACCTCACAGCAGATAAAGTTTATGACAAGCGCATGGGTTATGATGAATTCATCGATTGGGCAGAAGCAGAAGGTGTATTTTAGTTCGTTTTTGTTATACTTTTTCTTAATAGAGGAATTCTCCTCTTGGAGATAGATGATGCACCGCTTTACCTTAGGGATCGTGCCCTTTATCCTCACGATGGTCGCCAGTTGCCAACCACTCACAGAAGTAGTGAATTTGTATACCGATCGGCATTATGATGTTGATCAAGAGCTTTATGATGCGTTTGAAGCAGAGACTGGGATTCAAGTGAATGTGGTTAAACTTGAAGCCGATCCTTTATTAACGCGATTAGAAACCGAAGGCAATGGTTCCCAAGCCGATTTAATTTTTTTAGCAGATGCTGGACGTTTAGGAAGAGCGAAAGCTAAAGGATTGCTTCAACCTTTCCCCGATGAACCCGCATTCGATGTGGTACCGGATTATTTAATCGATGATGACCGGCAATGGATTGCCTTGACCAAACGGGCAAGAATCTTTGTTTATGATCCGTTGCGAACCCCAAGCTCATCTTTATCCACTTATGAAGATTTAGCAAATCCACTATGGTATGAAAAACTTGCGATTCGGAGTAGCAGTCATGTTTATAACCAATCCTTAGTCGCTTCCATGTTGGCACAGAATGGCCAAGAAGCAACCTCAACTTGGCTCACTGGGTTTGTGAATAATTTCGCGATTCGTGATCCTTTAAGCGGAAGTAAAAACCCAGTCGGTAATGATCGCGATCAAGCGAAAGCGGTCGCCAACGGCATTGCCGACGTGGCGGTGATGAATTCTTATTATTTTGGTCGCATGCTGAATTCAGAAGATCCAAGTGAAGTGGCCGTTGCCGAAAGCCTCGCGGTATTTTTCCCTAATCAAGATAGCAATGGCACGCACATTAATATCTCGGGAATGGGATTAACCAAAGCGAGTCGCCGGCAGGAAAATGCCACGCGCTTCGTCAGTTATTTACTTTCAGCTTCTGCTCAACGCGTCTTTGCGGATAGCAATTATGAATATCCTGCGAATCAAGAAGTGGTCCCGCATCCTTTATTACAATCTTGGGGCAACTTTAAAGAACAAACATTACCTTTATCCAATTTAGCAACCTATAGTCTTGAAGCTTATCAACTGATGATTGAGGCCGGTTGGCGCTGATGGTGAAAACCCGCTTCAATCTTTTCCAAGTGGTGACGATGCTTGCTTTGGCATTCATGGTGATTTTTTTATGGCAGTTTATTCCACCACTCTTTGCAAGTCCCGGACCAATGTGGACATGGATGCAACAATATTGGTTTCCGGATGTCTTGTTTGAAACCTTAGGGTTGGTTATGGGAGCAGTCCTTTTGAGTCTAATCATCGGGGTGAGTTTAGGTTATTGGATGAGTTTTTATCGGCTTCCTTTGGCAAGATTATGGGACATTCTATTGGTATTACCGTTAGCAATGCCGGCCTATTTACTCGGCTATATTTATGGATTTTTATTTGCCGGTCCTTGGCAAAATCCTTGGGTTGTCATTACCAATATGCCCGGTGCCATTTTTATCTTTTCTTTAACCCTTTATCCTTATGTGTATTTAGCAACCCGTTCCTTTTTAAGTAAACAACCCCAAGGGATGTATTCCGCTGCCAAGAGTTTAGGCAGTCATCCATTCAGTATGTTTTGGCGAATCGTCTTCCCCTTGATGCGACCCGCGATGGTAGGCGCGTCCGTGTTAGTCGCAATGGAAGTCATCAATGACTATGGTCTGGTGCAATATTTTGGCTTACGTGTTTACTCGACGACGATTTTTCAATCATGGTTTAATGGGAATGATTTAAACACCGCCGTCCGATTTTCGTTCCAATTGATTTTAGTGATTGTGGTCATTCTTTGGCTTGAGGCCAGCTTAAGAAAATCATTTAAATACAGTTATGCTACGACACAAATTAAGCCATTGATGAAGGCAAAACTACCTGCGACAAGTGCTTGGTTATTTTATGGGTTGGCTTTGTTAACGGTCGGATTGGCGATTGGTATTCCGTTATTCCAAATGATCAGTTGGTTACCAGCAGTGCCTACCCGTATTTTCAATGAGGTTTATTGGGATGGTTTCTTATCGACGATTCTCATGGCGTTTTATCCAACCATCATCATCCTCGTGTTGGCTTTATGTATTGCTAATTTTCAACGCGTATTTCCCCGACCATGGAAGAAGTGGTTACAACGGATGTTAACCTTAGGTTATGCTTTGCCTGGTGCGGTGATTGCCGTCGGGATGATGCTGATGTGGGTACCAGTGGATCAATTTTTCCTGTCCGTGTTTGGTGTTGATCGTTTATGGATTTCTGGCTCATTGATGTTACTTACCATGGCGTTAATCTTACGATTCTTTGCGGTGGCAAACCAATTAATTGAAAGTACCTATCATAAAATTGGGATGAAATATACCCAAGCGAGTTATGGGTTAGGTCGACCGCCCCTTAAAACCTTGATTGCCGTGGATCTTCCTTTAATTAGTCATGGGGTCGTCGCCGCAGGACTGATTGTGATGGTCGATTTATTCAAAGAATTACCCTTAACGTTAATTCTTCGCCCGTTTAATTTTCATACCCTGGCCACTTATTTATACCAGTATGCTGGGGATGAACAAATAAATGTTGCAAGTCCGATGGCCTTGACGTTGGTCGCATTGACCGCTTTTGCGGTGGCCTTGGCCAGTGATATGATATTAAAGGTCAATACCTATGAGTCTTAAAATCCAAGGATTATCGTTTCAATATAAGGCAAATGTGCCATTAATTCGCCAATTAGATTTAACCATTCCCCAAGGAAAAATCATTGCCTTAAGCGGGGTCAGTGGCTGTGGAAAATCCACGCTGATTCAACTCATTTTAGGCATGCTTAAACCTCAAGCCGGTAAGATTACCTTTGGTGAAACGGTCTTAACGGATGATCAGAAGTTTATCCCCACGCACCTTCGCCGTATTGGGGTCGTGTTCCAAGACTATGCTTTATTTCCACATTTAACGGTCCGAGAAAATATTGGTTATGGGTTAAAACAAAAAGGTCAAATGAAAGCCCAAACCATTGATCGATGGTTGAAACTCTTTGCTTTAGCAGATGTTGCCTTTGCTTATCCTCACCAATTATCCGGTGGGCAAATGCAACGGGTTGCGATTGCAAGAGCCCTGGCTCCTGAACCTGCCCTCTTACTGATGGATGAACCTTTCTCCAATTTAGATACCGCGCTTGCGACGCGCATTCGTGAAGAACTGAAACCCATCTTTCAAGCGTTAAAGACAACAGTTTTAATGGTAACCCATCACCAAGAAGACGCAGCGTTTCTTGCCGATGATGTGATTGAATTTAGTCAGATAAACTTACTGAAATAATCTTTGACAATTTCCGCTAGGCATCATTCTTGTAAGCGCTAACATACTTTGTGGTATAATCCTACTTAGAAAGTAATAAAGGAGGACATTATGTCGAACATTACTTTACAAATATGGGAGTTTGAACTCGTATCCCATATCTTGACACTCGGCTACGCTGTCATGGCGGCTGGGTTGCTGTACTTCTGGTTGACGATACGCCAAAATCACCCGAAGTTCCGCATGTCAAACGTCCTATCCGTTGTCGTTTCCATATCAGCATTACTCTTATTGTTTGCTCAACAACAAAGCTGGGTTTCAGCTTATGAACTTGTCGATGGCGTTTATGAATCAAATGGTACCTTTTCTAATGGTTTCCGTTATTTAAACTGGCTCATCGATGTTCCTAACCTCTTAACCCAAATCCTCTTCGTCGCACTTATTTCTGGCAAGGCGTTCCGGAAGTATTGGCGTGACTTCACTCTTTATGGGATGTTGATGATTGTCACCGGTTATATTGGGCAATTCTATGAACCAGGAAGAACTGATTTCGTTTCTGGTAATGAAGTCTGGTGGATCGTTTGGGGTGTCATCTCCACGGTGTTCTATGTGTTCATCTTGATCACCATGACCCGCGTTATCGATGAAGGTGCCAAGAATATCAAGAACAGCAAATTGGTGGGTGTCTTTACATTCATCAAACCATGGTTCTATATTACCTGGACCATTTATCCAATCGCTTACATTATGCCAGCGCTCTTTGGCGTCGGTATCGATTCCTTCGTGGTTGTCTCACAACAAGTGCTCTACACAATCGCTGATGTTACTTCTAAAGTAATCTACGGGATTATGTTAAACACCGTGTCAACCTTCTTATCACAAGAAGCTAAATTTGAAGAAGCAGCTTAAGGCTTAACCTTCAAAGTAATGAAAAACATCTAGGTTCGCCTAGATGTTTTTTATTTGCTTTAAGTGTATTTGGTATAACTGATAGATTTTGTCACTCGCATCTTCAATGGTCACACTTTGATTATCAATTTCATAATCGATAGGTGGCATCGTTTCGCGATTAAAGTTGATGCGATCAAAAGCTAAACGGGATTTGGCAAAGGCGAGATCTTGCCCGCGGATAATCATGCGGTTTAATCTTGTGATTTCATCTGCATGAATATAAAAGGTAACAAATCTTGGGTTAGCAAGCGCTTTGAATGCTTTTAAACCATTGGCTTCTACGATCAAGATTTTTTGATCACCAACCTCTGCTTTGGAAGTGCCATATTGAAAACCATTATAAGCGGTGGTTTCAATAAACCCGTTTTGATTCTTAAGCGCATTGAACGTTTCGTCGTTCACAAAGTGATAATCGACATCCGCCACCTCGGTAGGCCGAATTTGACGGGTGGTGTGGGTCACCACTTTCTTGATGCCATATTTATACAATAAAATCTTGGCAATTTCTGTTTTACCACTTGCAGAAGGCCCAGTGAGAATTATCATTTTGACTATTATATAAACAAAAGCCTATGGCTGCCAAGTCTCATTCCGAGACGATGAGAAAACGCTTTCAAGAAAACAATGTTTTCACAAGCACGATTGTTTTAGTAAAACTATTGCTATTCATTAGGATTTTGAGTATATTTTACCTGCTAGCAAAAAAAGATTTCACTAGCATATAGAAAAGGAGATTCGGCATGATTTTAGGTAAATTCGATCCGCAAAAGAAGCAACGCTTTGCGATTCTAGATGAAAAAGGCAAGGTTATCGCGCCTGAATACGAACCCAAAATTGACGATAAAACACTTTTAAAGATGTATCGGACCATGAAATTGGCCCGGATTGCAGACATTCGCGCCTTACAATATCAACGCCAAGGGCGGATGTTAACTTTTGCTCCTGTTCAAGGTCAAGAAGCGGCCCAAATCGGTACGATGGCAGCCTTGGATAAAAATGATTGGATTTCTCCAGCATTCCGTGAACACGCGGCGATGCTTTATCATAATGTCCCATTAGAAAACATCTATCTTTACTGGTTCGGTAACGAACGTGGTTCAAGAGTCCCAGATGATGTTAACGTGTTACCTGTGAACATTCCGATTGGTTCGCAATATGGTCACGCTTCTGGTTTGGCCTATGCTTCTAAAGTTTTGAAAAATAACAAGCAAATCGCGGTCACCTATATCGGTGACGGAGGAACCTCTCATGGTGAATTCTATGAAGGGTTAAACTTTGCCGCTACGTATGACGCGCCCATGATTGGGATTATCCAAAACAACCAATGGGCGATTTCGACACCCCGTCGCAAAGCCACGAAAGCTGACACCCTCGCTCAAAAAGCTGTGGCGGTCGGTGTGCCTGGTATTCAAGTCGATGGTAATGACGTCTTAGCGATGTATGCCGTGGTTAAAGAAGCCGCTGATAGAGCGCGTAAGGGCGAAGGCCCAACCTTAATCGAAGCGTTTACGTACCGCCTTGGTCCGCACACGACTTCCGATGACCCAACCATTTATCGTAAGAATGAAGAAGTGGAAGAATGGAAAAAACGTGATCCACTCATTCGCTTCAAAGCTTACATGGAAGCAAAAGGTTTAATTGATGATAAAAAAGAAGCAGCATTAGATGAAGAACTTGAAGCCTTTGTGAAATCGACATTTGAAAAAGTCGAAAAAGAAGGACCGATTGTCACCATCGATGAAGTCTTCGATTATACTTATCAAACCTTAACCGATGAACTGAAAGAACAAAAAGAATACTTAGTGAAAATCGCTAAAGAAACGGCGGGTAAATAACCATGGCAGAAATGACATTGTTACAGGCAATTAACTCTGGTTTATTCGAACAAATGCGCAAAGACAAAACTGTGGTCGTCTTCGGTGAAGACGCCGGTTTTGAAGGTGGTGTCTTCCGGGTCACTGCTGGTTTACAAAAAGAATTTGGTGAATTACGTTGCTTTGATACACCCATCTCCGAAGCGGGGATTGTGGGTAGTGCAATCGGGATGGCCATCAATGGCTTAAAACCCGTTGCGGAAATGCAATTCGATGGTTTCATGTTTAACGGTTTTAACCAACTAGCCGTGCATGCAGCCCGTATGCGCAACCGTTCGCGTGGTCGTTTCTCAGTCCCTATGGTGCTTCGCGTGCCAATGGGTGGTGGGATCCGCGCCCTTGAACATCACTCTGAAGCAATTGAAACCTTATTTGCACACATTCCAGGCTTGAAGGTGGTTTATCCTTCCACACCATATGATGCGAAAGGTTTATTAGCTTCCGCCATTCAAGATCCAGATCCAGTTGTGTATTTAGAACCGAAGAAAATTTACCGTGCGTTCAAACAAGAAGTGCCGGAAAATGAATACTTAATTCCGATTGGTAAAGCCAAAGTATTTTACGCTGCAAAAGATCCTAACCTCACCGTTGTGAGTTGGGGTGCGATGGTCCACGATACGATGAAAGCCGTCAAAGCCTTAGAAGCAGAAGGTGTTCGTGTTGAACTTATCGACTTACGTTCGATCGCGCCAATTGATTACGCGACCATCTATACTTCCGTGCGTAAGACTGGTCGATTAATCGTCGTCCAAGAAGCGATTAAGACCTTAGGGGTTGCCTCAGAAATCATCACTCGCGTCACCGAAAATTGTTTCTTATCGTTAGAAGCAGCGCCAGCGCGTGTCACCAGCCCAGACATCACCGTCCCATTAGCGCGTGGTGAATATCACCATATTCCTGATGTCAAACGGATCAGTTACGAAATTAAGAAACTCATGTCGTTTAAACTTTAAGGAGGTAAACCATGTACGATTTTAAATTTACGGATATCGGTGAAGGCCTTCACGAAGGACAAATTTTAAAATGGTTCTTTAAAGTTGGCGATAAAGTCAAAGAAGGCGATGTCTTGTGCGTCGTTGAAACCGATAAAGTCAATGCAGAAATTCCTGCACCTGTCACTGGGATTTTAACCAAGCTTGGTGCCGAGGTTGGTCAAACGATTCACGTCGGTGAAACCCTTGTGGTCATTGATGAATCTGGTAAAGGTGGCGCACCAGTAGCGGAAGCCCCAAAAGCGGAAGTGAAAAAAGAAGCACCCAAACCTGAAGTGAAAAAAGAAGCGGCGGAAGAAAAAGGTGCTGCGGTCGTGGGTGAAGTCGTGGTTTCCAATGAAGTCATTGCCTCATCCAATGAAGGTTTTGAAAATAGTGCAAGCCCAGTTGCTTCTACCGGTGGCAAAGTCTTAGCAACCCCAGTAGCTAGAAAAATGGCCGCCGATTTAAAAGTTGATCTTACCAAATTAAAAGGTACTGGCGAAAATGGCCGGATCATGAAAGCCGACATTCAAGCGGCTGCCAATGTGCAAGGAAGTGCTAAATCTGGTAATTTCAGTTGGACTGCAAGTACACCTGCGATGCCAGCTTTACCCAAAGATGGCGTCAAGCGTGTAAAGATTTCCAAATTGCGTCAAGCGATTGTCAAATCGATGAACACGGCGAATTTAGTGATTCCTTCCACCACCTTAATGGATGAAATCGATGTCACGAAGTTAGTGGAATTCCGTAAAGCCCAAAAAGCAAAGCTTGAAGAAAAAGGCATTAAGTTAACCTATCTCCCTTTCATCATGAAAGCGGTAACCATGGCAATCAAAGAATACCCCATCTTCAATGCGTCTTTTGATCATGACAGCGAAGAAATCGTCTATAAAGATTTCATCAATATCGGCATGGCCGTGGATACACCCGATGGCCTAATTGTGCCTAATGTCAAAAACGCCGATCAAAAATCAATTGTCACCTTGGCCAAAGAAATTGAAGCCCTTGGTGCGGCCACTCGCGCCCGGACAGTGAA
>JBMTFA010000002.1:0-49418 GCA_049433705.1 Bacilli bacterium | reverse complement strand
AGGTGTCCAGTTAACCCGGGCAATTTCATTGAGTAACGTTTCTCGAATCGGTTCAATCGAGGCGAACCATTGCGGCGTAGCCCGATAGATGACAGGTTTATTCGTTCGCCAATCATGCGGATAAGGGTGATGGTAAGGATGGTTGGCGAGTAAGGCCCCTAAGGCGGTTAATTTTTCAATGACTTTGAGATTGGCTTCAGCATAAAATAATCCTGCTAAATCTGCTCCTGCTTCTGGCATCATATAGCCGCGACTATCGACGGGACAAAACGGTTCAAGTCGGTATTTCGTTCCAACGATAAAGTCATCTTCACCATGACCTGGGGCCGTATGGACAAACCCGGTTCCCGTGTCACTGGTGACATGTTCACCTAAAATAATCGGTGAACATCGATCATAAAATGGATGCTTGGTTTCAATGAATTCCAACACCTTACCTTTGAACGTTTGGGTTAAGGTGCAGGTGGTTAAACCTAAGGCTTCACTGACTAGTTTCACTAATGCAGTGGCAAATAATAATGGACCAAGATTGGTTTGATAAAGGCCATAATCAAAGTGGGGATGGGCGCTGATCGCTAAGTTTGCCGGAATGGTCCAAGGGGTGGTCGTCCAAATGACAACCTTACTTCCTTGGGGGATAATCCCTTTGCCATCGGTCACTTCAAAGCCAACATGGATGGCAGGATCGGTGACATCTTCATAGACTATTTCCGCTTCTGCTAAGGCCGATTCACTACTCGGTGACCAGTAAACTGGTTTTAAACCTTTGTAAATCAAGCCTTTTAATGCCATCTTGGCGAAGACGCCAATTTGGGAAGCTTCAAAAGCTGGGTCTAGGGTGAGGTAAGGTTGATCATAATCTCCAACCACCCCTAAGCGTTGAATTTGGACTTTTTGTCTTTCGACTTGTTCACGAGCAAAGGCATCACATAGTTGGCGAAACGCAGCAACACTCATCGTTTTGCGGTTGACCCCTTTTTTACTCATGTGATTTTCAATCGGTAATCCATGCGTGTCCCAACCAAAGACAAAAGGGGTGTCTTTGCCATTCATGTTTTGATAACGAACCACGATATCTTTGAGAATCCGATTCAACATGTGACCGACATGCATGTCACCGTTCGCATAGGGAGGCCCATCATGGAGTTGAAATTCAGGCTTACCCTGATTTTTTTCTCGCATTTTTTCGTAAAGTTTGATCGCTTTCCAAGACGCTAAAAATGCCGGTTCTTTCACCGGTAAATTCGCTTTCATGTCAAAGCTTGTTTTCGGCATGAGTAAGGTCGATTTGAGTTCCATGTTTACCTCCTAAAAAAAGAAAACGTCCTTGGGTTCAAGGACGTGAATGCACGTGGTACCACCTTGCTTCATTCGTTTCAGAATGCGCTCATTGTGCCTCGATAACGGGAGGGTCCGGTGTTCCTACTTAATGTTCAGTTCACCCTCAGAAGGGATATGGATGGGGGTTCTTCGTTTGCACCAACCACGAAGTCTCTTGTTGTGGCCATCCATGTGGCTTCTTCAACGGTTATTAAGATTATACGCTATCTTGGCGACTGTGGATAGATTAAGATAATTTTTTCCCCGATAAAAAGGAAGGAAGTAGGTCTTCTTCATCTTCCACAGGTTGAACTTTGGGTAAGGCGTCTTGCGGTTTGAGTAAACCTTGATCAGGTTCCGCTTTCGGGGCAGTGTTAGGTTTCGATAAAGGTGATGGCACCGTGGTGTAATCATATTCTTCATTGAATTGGGCGGCAATCACCGAGACAAGGATTTGATCGGTGAGTTGATCATTGATGTTGACCCCAAATTTAATGTCGAGGTTTGTACTCGCAATTTCGCGAATCCGGTCAACAGTTTCTTGCGCTTCGTAAAGCGAAACCAATGGACCACAGGTTACGGCGACAATCGCTTTGGATGCGCCCATTAAACTCGATTCAAGTAACGGTGAACTCACCGCACTTTGGGCTGCTTCAAACGCTTTGTTTGTCCCTTGACCTAAACCAAACCCAATTAAGGCTAAACCAGAATTTTTTAAGACATTGCGCACATCGGCAAAATCTAAGTTAATCACCGCGGGCATCAGGATTAAATCGGTGACCGTTTTCACCGAACGGGCGAGGACATCATCGGCAAGTTTGAACGCTTGACCAATCGGTTGATTTCCTGCAGACATCAGTAATTTATCATTAGAAACAATGATGATGGCATCGACGGCTTCACGTAATTCATTCAACCCTTTGACTGAATTGGCAATTCTGCCTTTACCTTCAAACGTAAAGGGACGCGTGACGATGGCAATGGTTAACGCTTTTGCTTCACGGGCGATCCGGGCAATGACAGGTGCGGCACCTGTGCCGGTACCGCCACCCATCCCTGCGGCGATAAAGACCATGTTAGCACCTTTGACAATTTCGGCAATTTCTTCTTTGGATTCTTCTGCGGCAAGTTTACCGACTTCCGGTGAACCACCCGCACCAAGACCATGGGTGGTTTTTTCACCAAGGATTAGGCGATTTTTAGCTTGTGAGGTTTGTAGCACTTGTTTATCTGTGTTGGCAACAAAAAATTCGACATGATTCATGTTTTCAGCAATCATGCGATTGACCGCGTTATTGCCGGCACCTCCGACACCAATGACAATAATCTTGGCGGCAGGCTCATTGGTATCAACAACAAATTTTTCTCTTCCCATGGTAAGTTACCCCTTTATGTTATTCTTCGTCATAATTGACAAATCGCCGTTTCGCTTGAGGCGCTTGGCGTTCTAACCGAGTGTAGATACGAACATCATCTTCGACTAAGGTATACCGGTAACTAAATCGTAAGCCACCGAGTAATGACAAACTTTGACTATGACGGGCACCGATCGTACGAATGTATGGTTTTTCAACCCCTTGGGCGCGACCGAGAGGTTTTAATAGTTCATGAATGCCAGGTAAAGCAGCACCACCTCCCGTTAGTACAAATTTCATATCGGTTAAATCCATCGTTGTTTTATCGACGCGATATTCTTGTAAGACCATAAACATCTCTTCTAAAAGATGATCATAAAATTCTTTGATCACTTGGTTGAAATTGGATTGCCGAATCACAATCCCTTGTTGTTGGTAAATCATCCCATCAAAGATTTGATGCCGGGTTTCATAACCATATTTTTCTTTGAGATTGCGCGCATCGAGAAGACTAATCCCAAAGCGGTTAGCAATAATCGCAGTGAGTTGCTCCGCGCCGGTTTCTAAAACTTCTGAACGAATGAGTTTATGTTGAGAAATTAAATTTAAATACGTTTGATTGGCCCCATGGTCAATCAAGACATAGGTTTCCACAAAGTCTTTATATTGGGTTTCGATCATATCGGCAATGCCTTGCGCATCTAACATATAACGTTGAACTTTGATGCCAATGCCTTCAAAGAGTTTGACAATGTCTTGAAAGAATTGCGCATGAATATACTGGACATAGGCTTGTAAAACAATGTTTGACGTTTGTTCACCAATCGGCGGATTGACCGAATATTTATCGCCATCAATTTGATAACTCATCGGCACAATCGCTGCTTGGGCAACATTGGTTCCGACGAATTCTTTTTTAAACATGTTGTGTAAATTACTAATATCCATTGGATGAATAATGCCATGTGGATCAACCGTATTCGTACGCTTTTCACCATGGAAAACTTCAAGATGAATTGGCGGCACCACCACTTGTAACGCTTGGCATTTTTGATTTAAGTGGATTTCCATATCGCGAATTAATTTTTTAATCAATTGCGTTGACTTTAACGGATCAACGAGTTTATCTTGGGCAATGATAGGTGTATATTCCGATTGCATCACGTGCAAAATCACTGGCTTACTATTGAGCTCATAGCCAGCGAGGAGTTTAATGGATCCTGAACCAATTTCTAAAATGAAAACCGGAATTGATAACGCCATGAATATCCTTAACTAATAATTGTAAACAATGGGGTCAACACATAAAGTGCGAGAATCACGCTGGCAATCAAACAAACACTTAACAACATATTTCTTCGATTGATTCGAATTGATTTACGTTGTTGTAATTCATTCGTAAACACCTTTTCTAACGTCTTCGTATTTTGTAATGAGATGGTATCCATAAATTACTCCTTTATAAGTAAATTTGAAAAACGGTTTTATCAACACTGACATCGAGACTTCTTCCAACCTCTTCACTCGTCTGCTCTGACGCCACTTCCGATGTATCTGAGCTGAGCATGCTAGAGGTTTCACTTGTTGGTTCACTTGTACTCGTGCTTGAACTTGAGGGTGGTAAGGTACTTGCTTGCGCTAAAGTGATGGGGACAATCACAAGAATAGTCGCTATCATTAACGACACGGAAAAATATCCTAAACGCCGAAGGCGGTAGTAAGATGCTTTTCGATGGGTTTTATATAGCTTACTTTTCATGTCCTTTCCTTTCAATGATTCTTAGCACAGCACTTTCGGCACGATGGTTGCGATTAATTTCCGCTTCACTTGGTAGGATTGGATACGGTTCAATTTTGCGAAATTGAAGCGCTTGCGGTTGAGACAAACTATCGATGCCATGACGACTGCCTTGTAAAGTCGTTAAGCCTTGGAACGTTTGTTTGACCAGACGATCTTCACCAGAGTGGAAGCTAATGACAGCTAGGCGACCATTCGGATTTAAGTAATCTTTTGCGCTATCAAGGGTTCGTTTTAATACACCCATTTCATCATTGACAGCGATCCTTAAAGCTTGAAACACTTGTTTGGCAGGATGACCTTTTTTCGCCAAGGCCTTCATCGGTTTGACCTTTTTGATTAATGCCACTAAGTCATAGGTAGTTTTTAACGGATGCGTGTTTCGTGTATTTACAATCGCTTTGGCAATCGGGTAAGCGAAGGTTTCATCAGCATAATCTCGGAAGATACTCGTTAAGGTCTTGATATCTGTAGAAGCGAGGATGGTTTCTGCTGTGATGGGTTGTCGTTGATCCATCCGCATATCTAAGGGCCCATCAAAACGGTAACTAAAACCACGTTCAGGGACATCAAATTGAGGACTCGATACACCAAGATCAAGGAGAATACCATCGACTTTTTCTATCCCTAATCGTTGCAATACTTTTGGAAAATATTGGAAGTTTTCGTGATAGAGTTCGGCATGAGGATGATTGTTTAACCAAGATTGAAGGCTAGCAATCGCTGTGGCATCTTGATCAAAACCAAGCAGACGACCGGTAGTTAAGTTTGTTTCAATGCGACTTGCATGTCCTCCTCTCCCTATCGTTAAATCGAGATAGATACCTTCGGGGCGAATCTTGAGTCCGTTTATGACTTCCGTGAGTAACACGGGTTCATGGGTGTTCATTTCTTGGTTAGGCTACTGGCAATCGTTTCAAATTGGTCTTTTGCTTCCGCTTGGTAAGTATCCCAAGTCGTGGCACTCCATAATTCAATATGGTCGTTTACACCGATAATTTTTACGTTTTTGTCCAATTTGAATTGTTTAATCGTGTCCATTGGTAATTGCACACGACCATGGTCATCAATGGGAAGTTCAATCACGGAGGCTAACGCGGTCCGTAAATACGATCGAACATTGGCTTGATTAAAGTCATAGGCATTGGCTTGTTGCACCAATAAAGCAAAACTTTGTTGGGTATATAAGGATATACAGTGTTCAAAACCACGCATGGCGAATAAGACAGGACCCGATTCTGACCGCATTTTTGCAGGAATCACCAGTCTGCCTTTATCGTCTAATGTGTATGCATAACTACCAAAAAACATGTATCCCACTTTCTCCCACTATGACTTAATTATAGTGCGAGATGAAAAAAAAGCAAACATTTTTCACGTGTTTGCTTTGATTGTCAAAACTAAGGGAAAAGTTAGCTTCTTAAAGTGACTTGGCAATCGCTGACTAACGCGGACTGAATCGTGGAGAGAACCTGCGTAATTTCATCTTCTTGTAAGGTTTTTTGTTCATCTCTTAAGACAACGCGAATTGCCATGGAAAGTTGCCCTTGGGGTAAGGATGCACCTTGATAGAGGTCAAACAATAACACTTGTTCCACTAACTTCTTGCCTGCTTTCTTGACGGTTTTAACAATTTGGGCAAAAGGAATTGTGGTCGGGAGATAGAAAGCAAGATCACGAGTTACGGAAGGAAATCTTGGAATCGGTTTAAGTTTAAGTGGACTTGTCTTGAAGTCGAGTAAGGCTTGGAGATCAAGGTGAGCAACCATGACAGGATGTTTACCAAGATCATAGGCAGTTTGAATATTTGGCATTAATTGACCGAGCACCCCCACCACTTGATTTTGCACGACTAACTGGGCACTGCGACCAGGATGAAGCATCGGTGAAAGATTAGGATTGACCACCCATTGGTAACGCGAAGGTTCAATTTGTAAGAGCGCTAATAATCCCTCAACATGAGCCTTGATATCAAAAAATGAATAGCTAGTGGGTAACATGGCGGAACGCACTGACCGTTGTCCAAACATCGCCATCCCGAGTTGGAGTTGTTGTCCTTGACGATGGGCAATATTGGCAATTTCAAAAATTTGTCCGGATTCCACTTGTCTTGCTAAGTTATATTGCACGATTTGAATTAATGATCCCAACACGTCCGTGCGAACATGTTTTCGTTCTTCAGAAAGGGGATTTTTTAACACCCAAGGTTCCTTTGTCGAGAGGAAATTAAATTGCTGCAACCATTGCGGTTCAATAAGGGTATAACCTAATACTTCATCCATCCCTTGGCTACCAAGATAAGTTTTGATCGCCCGAACTTTTTCTTGTTTTTCATTCAATCCACCAGCTTGAATATGGAGTGGCATCGGCGTTAAGGTAATCGCATCAAAGCCTTGGACGCGAATGATTTCTTCAGCTAAATCCGCCACCCCTTGCAAATCTTGGCGATGGAAGGGAATGGTAGCAAGGTATCCGCCTTGCCTTGGTGTTGAAACAATCCCAAATCTCGCTAAGGTTTCTACCATTAATGTTTCGGGAAATTGCGTGCTCAATAATTGATTAATCGCTTGCGGTTGCCAGGGAATCGTCAGTGTCTTTTCTTTGAAACGATTCACGGTTACGGTTTGATAAACCTTTTCTACTTTCGTCAGTTGTTGAATCAATTGGGTCGTTAACGTTAACACCCGATCAAATTGGGATAAATCGATGCCTTTAGCAAAACGCATCGAGGCATCAGAAATCAGATTTAATCTTAAGGCTGTCTTGCGAATACTTGCCGGATCAAAGGCTGCTGCTTCTATCGCGATATCGGTGGTTTGTGCATCCACTGCACAGTGATCAGCGCCCATTACCCCGGCTAAACACATGACGTGATCTTGACTGGTAATGACAATATCACCTGATTGTAACGCGTAAGTTTTTTGATCAAGCGCGACAAAGGGTTTATCCCAATGATCGCTGAGTGTTAATCCATGGGTTGGTAATTTCTTTAAGTCATACATATGCAGTGGTTGGCCGGTGAGCAACATCACATAGTTACCAATATCGACTAAGAAAGAAATCGGCCGAACCCCACTAGCGATTAAGCGTTGTTTCATCCATGCTGGCGTTGTCGTTGCTTGGATGCCTTGGATAACGCGAATGGAAAATTGAGCGGTCTTTTCACTTTGCACATCGAGCTTAAAAGCGAAAGTTGGTAAAGTTGGTTCGGAAGCAACTTGGGTGGGGATAAGCGGTCGTTGAAGTAACGCCGCCACTTCTTTGGCAATCCCTTCTAGTGCCCATAAATCGGGTCGATTTGCTAATAACTTTAAACTAATAATTGTGTCATTGAGTCCTAAATCTGTAAGAATCTCATCCCGACCCACTGGTGTGTTTTCAGGTAAAACTTCAATCCCTTCCACTTGATCAGGACGAAGAAACTTTGTATCAATGCCTAATTCATTTAAGGCACATACCATCCCTTCGGAAGGCACACCTTTGATCACCGATGCTTGAATCGTGAGTTTGGGTAAAACTGCACCGGGTAAAGCAACCAGGACTTTTTGTCCAGGGCGAATGTTAGGGGCACCACAAACGATCGTGCGTTCACCATGTTTACCGGTATCAACAATGACTTTTGATAAATGATCACTGCCCTCAATCATCGTTCGCGATTTGACATAACCAGTGGTGATGTGCGTGGCATTGACGAGGGGTTTAACTTCTTCAACTTCGATGCCAGCCTGGTTAAGCGCAATTGCAACATCTTGTGCATTTAAGTCTTTTAAATCAACGAGGGTTGCTAACCATTGAAAGGAAAATTTCATGTTCAGTTCTCCTTACTTTCGTTTGAATTGTTGAATGAATCGCAAATCATTTTGATAAAATCTGCGAATGTCATCAATTCCGTATCGTAGCATTGCCACGCGTTCAATCCCGATGCCGAAGGCAAATCCAGTAAAGCGTTTGGAATCATAACCATTCATCGATAGCACGCGAGGATGGACCATCCCGCCACCTAAAATTTCAATCCAACCGGTATGCTTACATAAATTGCAACCTTTGCCACCACATTCAAAACAGCTGACATCAATTTCAACACTAGGTTCAGTAAATGGAAAGAAACTTGGGCGTAGACGAATTTCACGTTTTTCTCCAAACATTTTTTTGGCAAAGGCTTGCAGGGTTTGTTTTAAATGGCCAAGGTTAATGCCCTCGGATACCACTAAGCCTTCGACTTGACCAAATTGATGGGAGTGGGTGGCATCATCTTCATCGCGACGATACACTTTGCCAGGACAAATGACTTGAATCGGTTGCCCCTTTGCTGCTTGCATCACTCGAGCTTGCACAGGAGAGGTATGCGTTCGCATTAAGGTGTTGTCATCAAAATAAAGCGAATCTTGCATTTCTCTAGCAGGGTGATCTTTGGGGATATTTAACAGTTCAAAGTTATAGTGATCACTTTCAATTTCTGGACCTTCAGCGACTTGATAACCCATGGCAATAAAGACGTCGGTAATCGCTTGTTCAACGATAAAAAAAGGATTGACGGAACCTTGTTGCACGTTACTAGCAGGTTGACTAATATCGACAACTTCTTCTTTTAATTTCGCCAAAAGCACCGCTTGTTGTAAGGTTTGTTGTTTTTGATCTAATGCCTTGGTTAATTGATCACGTGCCTGATTAATTTCTAGACCAACTTGTTTTTTTTCTTCACCACCTAAATCTTTTAATAAAGAAAAGATACCCATTAGTTCGGATTTTTTCGCCAAGTAGGTATTACGTACTTCTTGCAATTGATGGAGGTCTTTTGCTGACTCAATCGCTTTTAATCCTGTCGCGAGGATTGTTTGAATTTTTTCAATCATTGCTTGTTTCTCCTTATTAAATAAAAAAAGTCACCCGTAAGGAACGACCTAAAGCCGTGGTACCATCCTTGTTCGTTTGACCGCACTTAATTTGATGTTAACGCCATCGACGATTAAGGTTTTTGAAAGTGAATTTTGAATCGTTTGAGTGGTCGCACTGTTCACTCATCCCTGGTCGCGATTCTCCGAAGCTTTCCTTAATAAAATTAGTATATCACGACGCCGGCTGATATTGCAGACAGCGATAGGCGATGATGGCAAAGGCAATTGCCACATTTAAAGAATCGATTTGCTTCATTGGGATGGTGACTTGACCATTGGCTAGCGCAGTGATTTCAGGACGAACCCCATGCGATTCATTCCCAACCACGAGGATATTTTTTTCTTTGAAGCGATATTGATCTAGGGGGATAGCTTTACTAGAAAGGTTGGTGGCGACGACATGATAACCTTGTTGTTGATATTGTTTTAATAACGTCGCATCCGTTTGATCTTCCCATAGGTTTAAATGGAACAAAGCCCCTTGAGAACTGGCAATCACTTTTGGATGGTAACGGTTTGCTGTCTTCGGAGAAAAGATAACGGTTTGAATGCCTAAACCAAGACTCGTTCTCAACATCGTTCCGACATTACCAGGATCATTAATTTGATCAAGATAAAGGATGGTTTTTCCCAGCGGAAAATCTTTTTTTATTTTCCGGCATAACCCAACAATGCCTTGGGGATTTTTCTGATGGGTGATCGCATCTAGCACATGGACTTCGCATTGAAAGATTTTAATCGCAGGAGGATATTTAGGCATCTCTCCTGTGATATACACAGATTCCAAAACACCAGTGCGAAAAGCATGGTCCACCAAATGCTGACCTTCCACTAAAAAATGCGTCGCAGCAAAAGGCCCATCTTGATCTTTTAGCAAGCGTAATTTTTTGACATGGGCGTCTTGGACACTGGTAAGTGAATTCATCGGTATTGACCTTTTAAAATTTTACCATGTTCCTGGTGATAAGCAGGATAGGCAGCAGTCAACGCTTGATAAAATTTGGGTGAATGGTCAAAATGGCGATCATGGATCAGCTCGTGCACAATCACTGCATCAATAATCGGCCAAGCAAAATGCACCAATTTATAGGCGAAGGTTAAGCGCTTGGTTTTTCTAGAATTCGATCCGAGTCTTGTCGTCATGTGACGAACTCGTACTTGATAATGGGTAAAAATATTCAAGCGGTTTTGCCAGAACTGAACGCGGTGGTTGAGCGACTTAGTGAATTGGTCTTTTAGCGGTTGCCAACGCTTTTCCCAATAAGCGAAAGGAATCGGTGGGTCCATCTCGAATTGACCCGCTAAGGTGTTAAGCGCCACCCATTCCCCATAAAGGTAGATCCCTTTTTCATTAAAACCAGCAGGGATTGCACTGACTTTCTTGATTAATTTTTCGCCATGAAGTTGGAGTTGGGAACGTAACCATGTTGGTGAAGTCCGTTTGGGCATCGAAACGATAAATTGCCCATCTTTAAAACGTAAAATAATTCGCTTTCTTTCACGATAAAAGATGGTCACGGTATACGTTGTTTCCCCAAGGACAATCGTCATGATTAAGCTTTAAATTTGCTCGCGTGTAAGGCCGATAAACTTGTTTGATTAAATTGGCGTAAATATTGATCGAGGAGTTGGGTCGTCATTTCCACATCTTTGAGGTGAACCATGGACGTATGAGAATGGTAGTAACGGCAGGGAATCGATAAGGTCATCGTCACGACCCCGGCAAAGGCTTTATGCATTTCTCCGGCATCTGTACCACCGACCGGCATCACATCATACGTGAAAGGAATTTGATTGGCTTTCGCCACGCGTTCCACATCTTCGACTAAACCACGATGGGCAATCACGCTCGCATCAAGAATCGATAAGGCCACACCTTGGCCTAAGCGCGTATCGAGTTTGGGTCCACCTGGTAAATCATGCGACATCGTCACATCAATCGCAAATCCTAAGTCAGGTTTGACTTTGTAGGTCGATGTTTTTGCACCTCGTAAACCAATTTCTTCTTGGACCGTAAAAGTGGCAATAATCGTTGCTTCGGTTTGGACATCTTTTAACCGACGCATGAGTTCAATGAGAACACCACAACTCACCCGATCATCCCAGGCTTTGCCCATGACAATCTCAGAATCATTCATCACCATTGCTTCGGTTTTAGGATTGACCATATCACCGATGCGAATGCCTTTGGCTTCGACTTCTTTGCGGGAACTTAAACCAAGATCAACATACATTTCTTTGATGTCGAGGACACGATTGCGAGCTTCAGCACTCATGCCATGTGGTGGTCTTGCGCCGATGACACCTTGAAAGGTTTTCCCTTCTCGTGTGGTAATCGTCATCACTTGGGCTAATAAAACATGACCCCACCAACCCCCAACGGGGGCAAGGCGAAGCATCCCTGATTCTTCAATTTGGGAAACGACAAAACCGACTTCATCCATGTGGGCTGCAAGCATCACGGTGAGGTTTGGATTTTTTCCTTTTTTAATCGCCAATAACGATCCTAATCCATCGTATTGAATCTCATCCACATAAGGTTTAATTTGTTTTTCAATAAAGGCAGCAACTTGATTTTCAAAACCAGAAATCCCATTAAGTTCAGATAAAGACTTCAGTAACGGCCACCAGGTTTGTTTCATTATTTTGCTCCTTTAATAAGCATTTTGTTGCCGGGTATAATTCACCCCAAGCTTTTTAAAATAGGCTTCAATGACGGTTTCTGCATCAAACCCAAGCAAGGGAATTAAATTTAGATAGGCTTGAAAGGCTGTTTCTAAATTGCTCGAATGCCAAGTGGTCACCAGGGCACTAATTGCAGTAAAAACGTTTAATGTGGCTTGCGTTAAAGTAAGCTTGGGAGCGACAATGTCATACGCGACTTTTGTTGAGCCAACTTCAATTGCTAAGGACAAGAGAAAGTGTAGTCCATCGGCATATTCATCTAAAATAATTGGTTTTTCTGCGCTTGGTTTTTTTGACCAAAATTTAAAGGTTTTGGTTTCATTGATCATTTCACCGACTTCCACGAGTAAGGCTAATAAACGTTTGTCGCGGGTCGTGGCATAAGTGACTTGGTGCTGCGATTGAATGTGAGCATCAAGTTTTGCTTGGGCTTCTAAAAGTTGAGTTAAATGAATGGTCATACGATCTTTTTTAACTTCCAAATCTCATCCACGTATTGTTGGATGGTGCGATCCGTGGAGAAGAAACCTGACTTGGCAATATTGACGACTGCCATTTTTTGCCAGGCGAGTGGATCTTGATATAGCTTGGCAATCTTTTCATGTGCCGCTGCATAAGCATCAAAGTCTTTTAAGACAAAATATTCATCATTTCGGTGCATGATTTCGTCAAAGATGGGTCTAAAGGTATCTAAGTTCCCTTCTGACCAAGTACCATCAATCAAGGAATCGATGATGACTTTTAGGTGGGGATATTTTGCGTACATATCCCAAACCCGATAAATGCGATTTTGATAGAGGGTGTTAACTTCTTCAACTTTCATCCCAAAGATGACACAGTTTTCTTCACCAACAAGATCGGCGATTTCCACATTGGCGCCATCGAGGGTACCTAGGGTGATCGCCCCATTCATCATAAACTTCATATTCCCAGTCCCAGAGGCTTCTTTACCCGCGGTGGAAATTTGTTCGGAAATATCACTGGCAGGAATGATAATTTCTGAGATGGAAACACTATAATTTTCGACAAAGACGACCGACAAGTAAGGACTGATCTCTGGATCCTTATTGACGATTTTGGCAACGGCATGAATTAATTCAATAATCTTTTTTGCATAGTAATAACTCGGTGCGGCTTTCGCCCCAAAAATAAAAGTTCTTGGGGTAATCCGGAAAGAAGCATCCGCTTTCATGCGTTGGTATAAATACATAATGTGAAACACATTCATCAGTTGACGTTTATACGCATGAAGGCGTTTAATTTGAACATCAAAGATGGTGTTCACATTCAGGGTGACGCCTTGATGGCCTTTTAAAAAAGTCGCAAGGGCTTTTTTATTATTGAGTTTGATGGTGGCAAGTTCTTTTTGAAGCTTCACATCGTCTTTAAATTTCAAAAGTTTTTCTAAATCTTGCGGTTGGGTTTTCCAAGATTCGCCGATGCGTTGAGAGATGGCATTGGCAAGGACTGGATTGCTATACATCATCCAACGACGATGGGTAATCCCGTTGGTCTTGTTATTAAAGCGTTCTGGATAGAGTTGGAAATAATCCTTGAAGGTATCCGCTTTTAAAATGTCCGTATGAAGCGCGGCAACCCCATTGGTGGAAAACGTTGAGTAAATCGCTAAATTCGCCATGTATACCATGCCATCTTTAATGATTGCCATGTTCCGACGTGCATCATCGCTTAATTGTTTTTTGGAAAACTCTAATTGACTACGACGATGAATTTCTTCAATGATCATAAAGATGCGCGGGAGTAAGGGTTGAACGTAATGCGTCGGCCATTTTTCTAAGGCTTCTGCCATGACCGTATGGTTGGTGTAGGCCATCGAGCGTGTCACTTGTTGCCAAGCTTCATCCCATGATTGACCATATTCATCCATCATGATGCGCATGAATTCAGGAATGGCGAGAATTGGATGGGTGTCATTTAATTGGAAGACAAAATAATCAGCGACATTATCGACGCGTTTAAAGCGACGATAATGAGAAGCAATTACGGATTGTAAGCCTGCAGAGACTAAGAAATAATGTTGTCTTAATCGCAGGATTTTACCTTGTTCAGTTGAATCATCGGGATATAAACCGTGGGTGATTTCCTTTACCGTTTGTAAATATTCCTTAAAGCTTTGATTGCTAGGAATATTTTCTTCGGTGGGTTCGGCCGCCCATAATCTTAGGTTGTTTGTCACCCCATTATGATAACCAACGACCGCCATATCATAGGGGACGGCACGAACATTGAGCGCATTAACGATGCGAATCGCGTAACCTCCATCTGGTTTGAGATACGTTTCTGCTTGTCCATAAAATTTAACATCCACAGAATGCTTGAGATTTTTCACTTCCCAAATGTTGCCATTTTTAAGCCAAATATCAGGCACTTCAACTTGTTTACCATTGACAATTTTTTGTTTAAAAAATCCATAATCATAGCGAATCGTATTCCCATGACCGGCATACCCTAAGGAGGCAATCGAATCTAAAAAGCATGCCGCAAGCCGACCTAAACCACCATTACCTAAACCGGCATCCATTTCCATGTCGATCAATTCTTGTAAGGAAAGATTGAGGTCTTTTAAGCCATCTGAAACTAAATCATAAATGCCTAAGTTTTGTAAATTACTTAACATCAATTTGCCAATTAAGAATTCCATGGAAAAATAAATCAATTGCCGCGGATGTTTTTGATTATCCGTGGTCCGTAATTTCTTCATATGTTGGCCGGCATAATCGCGAATCATGTGGCCAATAATTTCGTAACGTTCGGTTAAATGACTATCTTGGACATTTCTACCAAACTTCGATTCAAGGCGCTGAAGAAAAATCTTTTTAAATTCTTCTTTGTTAGTGAACATACACTTACTCCTTTAAGGGGGCGACTGGGTCGCTAATTTTTTTAAGAATGACGGCAGCGAACGAACCAATGGTGAGCGATAAACGATAGGGACGACCTTCTGGACCAGGTTCAGCCTTCACCTTTAGGGGAGAAAGATTAGTCCGGTGCCAACCACCATAATGTTCGTGATCGGTGTTAAGGACTTCGACATAGACACCAGGGTCATAAACACCGATATCATAATTATTATAGTAATTACCTTTCATATTTAACACTATTATTATTGATTCATTGTTAAGTTTTCGTTCAAAGGCATAGATATTATCTTGACGATTATCCACCATTAACCAGCGAAAATGGTTAGGATTATGCTCTTCGATATGTAATGGCTTTTCTTTTTGATAAAGGTTATTTAGGTCCTTGATTAATTGGCGAACCGCATCGTGTTTAAGATATTGGGTAAAAAACCAAGGTAATGATTTCTTTTCATTCCATTCATCAAATGAAGCAAATTCATTCCCCATAAATGTAAGTTTCTTTCCTGGATGAATCCATTGATACGCATAGAGGTTTCTTAATAAGGCAAATTTTTCATCATAATTGCCCCACATCTTATTCAAAATCGTCCCTTTGCCATGCACCACTTCATCATGGGAAAGGGGTAACATAAAATTTTCAGCATAAAAATAATGCATCGAGAAGGTCAGTTTATGATGATCATAATATTTGAAGATAAAGTCGACACCATAATATTTCAACGTATCATTCATCCATCCCATATCCCACTTATAGTCAAACCCTAATCCACCATGTTCGACTTTTCGCGTCACACCACTAAAGGCAGTGGAATCTTCAGCAATCGTCATCACCGAAGGATATTCCTGATGAATAAAAGCATTTAAATCCCGGATGAAACTAATGCCACCGCGATTTTCCCCTTTTTGTGAGTTACCATCCCAATAGACAATGTTGCTCACCGCATCAATGCGAATGCCATCTAGATGAAAGTTGGCAATAAAATAATGGATGCTACTAAATAAAAAACTACGAACAATCGGATTCCCTAAATCAAATTGGGGCGAACCCCATTGGGAGAATGTTCGACTTGGATCAAAATATTCATATAGCTTACTGCCATCAAATTCATGAAGACCAAATCCATCATTGGCAAAATGGACGACGACAAAATCTAAGATGACCCCAATCCCATGCTGGTGACACTGATCAACAAATTTCTTGAATCCTTTTAAGGAACCATAACGCGAATCAACAGCAAAAAAACCAGTGGCTTGATAGCCCCAAGAACCATCAAAAGGATGTTGGGTAAGCGGCATGATTTCAATATGGGTAAAACCATGCGCTTTGACATAAGGAATTAATTGTGATGCCATCTCTTCGTAAGAATAAAACTCCTGAGAATCAGGCTTTTTCCAACTGCCCATGTGCACTTCATAAATGGACATTGGCCGATCGAAATTACGAGTCCGATCCGCAAGATATGCTTGATCATGCCATCGGTAACCGCGGTAATCGGCAATCACACTGGCGGACGCTGGGCGTAATTCTGCTGCAAATGCATAGGGATCAGCTTTTTGAACCATGACCCCATAAATATTCTTGAATTGGTATTTATAACGATCACCTAGTTTAGCATCCGAAATAAAGACCTCAAAAATTCCCCAAGGGTGAATTTTTTTCAAAGGGTTTTTTTGACTTTTCCATCCATTAAAATCTCCGACCACGCAAACATCGGTTGCATTAGGAGCGTACAGGCGAAAGATAAACCCTTTTTGTTTTTTGCCTTGGCTTGTTTTGGTATGTGGATGAACCCCAAAATATTCAAATCCGTGAAACGACCCGAAATTGAAAAATGATTGGGTGATATCCTTTTTAGCCATCCCCTTAATTATACTGCTTTTTATTTTTTTAAAAAAATTGGTCATTTCTATTTCCTTATCGCTCAAGTTTTCGGTATAATTCCAAAGGAAAGAAGTAAATTTCGATGCATAAAATCATTGCCGTTAATGCGGGAAGTAGTAGTCTAAAATTTAAGCTTTATGATATGCCTTCAGAAACCTTAATTTGTTCTGGTATGGCAGATCGAATTGGCCAAGCGCAAGGGACGTTTTCTTTAACGATTGGTCAAGAAAAATTTAGTATGGATACACCCATTCCGAATCATCAAGCTGGGGTTAAATTATTAATTCAAAACCTTTTGGATAAAAAAGTGATTCAAAGTTTTGAAGAAATCAAAGGCGTGGGTCACCGGGTAGTTCAGGGTGGTAAGTACTTCTTCGATAGTGTCATCATCAATGACGATGTTGTGGCAAAGGTTAAGGAATTCATTCCATTAGCACCATTACATAACGGGCCAAATCTCAGTGGGATTGAAGCGTTTCAGGCAATTTTACCGAAGGTAAAGAATGTCGCGGTATTTGATACGGCCTTTCATCAAACCATGGTGCCACAAGATTTTTTATTTCCGATTCCCTACGAACTCTATGAAAAGTATGATCTAAGACGGTATGGGTTCCATGGTACTTCCCATAAGTACTTAAGTTTACAAGTGAAACAACATTTCACATTAAAAGCAAACCCAAATATCATTACCATTCATTTAGGTTCCGGGGCTTCATTAGCCGCGATCAAAAATGGCAAAGTGGTTGCAACCTCAATGGGATTAACCCCATTAGGCGGCATCATGATGGGCACACGTACTGGGGATATTGATCCAAGCGTCTTACATTTTGCCGCCTTAAAAACGGGGCAAACCCACGAACAAATTTATGAATTGTTTAACAAAAAGAGTGGCTTACTTGGATTGTCTAAACTTTCGTCCGATTCCCGCGATTTAGAAGCGGCTCACTTAAAGGGTGATCCACAAGTGCAATTGGCCAATCAATTATTTGTACGGCGAATTGCTGACTTTATTGGTCAATACCATGTTCGGCTTGGGGGAGCAGAACTCCTCGTTTTCTCCGCAGGGATTGGTGAAAATTCCGGTTTTTATCGCCACCTAATTTTAGAAGAAGTGAAAGATGCCTTAGGCATCGTTGAAGATACGGTGGTCAATCAAGCCACCCGTGGAAAAATTGCCCTGATTACCAAACCTGAAAGTAAGGTCGCAGCCATGGTGATTCCCACGAATGAAGAACTCATGATAGTAAAGGATACTTATGCCCTCATTGAAAAATCCTAAAAACAATCAAGACGTTTACTTAGCAATTTTAACCGCAATCAAAAAATACCCTAAAATTGTTGTTTTCCGCCACATTATTCCTGACTTTGATGCCCTTGGAACACAATGGGGTGTTGCTACTTGGATTAAGGATAATTTTCCACTTAAACAAGTGAAAGTCGTCGGGGAAGATCATCCAAGTTTTACCCCAAGACTATACCCAAAAATGCAAAAAGTATCGAATAAATTTTTTGATAAAAAAACCTTATGTTTAGTTGTGGACACGGCCAATATTGATCGCATTGATGGTAAGCGTCACGATCAAGGTGGCATGATCATTAAAGTTGATCATCACCCGAATGTCAACCCATATGGGGATATATGTTTAGTTGAAACCGATGCCTGTGCTGCCTCAGAACTTTGGATGAAAATGCTTGAGGTTTATGGCAAAAAATATAAATTAACGAAAAAAGCCGCAACGTATTTTTATTCTGGGATTGCTGGTGACTCCGGTCGATTTATGTACAAGTCTACTACCCCACAAACCTTTGCGATTGCAAAAACTCTGCTTGAAACGGGAATCAATGCACATGATGATGTGTACTTGAAGATGTATGAAAAGACCCTCGATGATCTCAAAGTCACCGCCTATTTATTGAATCATTATCAAGTGTCGAAAAAAGGCGTGGCTTATTATGTGCTTTCAGAAAAAGAACAAAAAGCATTAGGAATGCTTGCCAGTCAAGGTAAGGATAACGTTAACCTTTTTAGCAACATCAAAGATGTGCATATTTGGTGCTCGATTAGTGAGGATCCAAAAGATCATGTTTGGCGCGTCTCGCTTCGCAGTAAAAAAGTGACAATCAATCAAGTTGCGCAAAAATATCAAGGTGGCGGACACGCCCAAGCCAGTGGTTGCAAACTCGCGAGTTTAGACCAATTACCGACATTCATTGCCGATTTAGATAAATTATTGAAATAATCGCATCTTTTCAATGACGACTACCAGCAAATATGCTATGCTTTTAGTAATGAGGAGAGTACCGTGTTTATTCCACTACATCTTACTAGTTCGTACTCTTTTTTATCCAGTGGTTTCACAATGGACCGCCTCATTTCTGCACTCAAAGAAAAGCACTACACCGTTGCCGGCCTAGCCGATCACCAAGTTCTCTTTGGTGTTCCTGAATTTGCTACCCTTACCAAGAAAAATAAAATCCAATCCTTGATTGGGATCGATATTGTTTACCCCAAATTACTCGTCACCTTTTTTGCCAAGGATGAAATCGGCTATCGGACGCTGATTCACTTAAGCCATCTTGCGCAGCAAGGTAAAGTCGATACATGGCGATTCCCTGCTGGTGAAGACCATATTGTTGCGGTCATTTCTAGTGGTCAAAGCACGATCTTTCAAGAACCCTTTGCCGCGATTGCGGTGCACTTACAAACTTATTTAAAAGGGATTAAATCAACTTATATAGGCATTGAACGTTATCGGCAAGAAGATGATAAATCCATTGCAACCATTCGCCAATTTGCACAACAATATACCTATCCTACTGTTGCGTTTCCTCATATACGTTATGGCAAACCAGCGGATGCGATTATTTTGGATATGCTCCAAGCCATTCATCAAGGGGAAACCCTCTTAGAAAAAGAAAAAAATGGAACACAATATTTACCAACCCAAGAAGAAATTCAATCCTGGTATTTACCCGAAGAAATTGTGGAAACAGTTAATATTAGTGCTACTTGTCGCTTCAATTTTTTTGTTAAACGTGGTCAATTATTAACCTTTAATCCTCAGCAAAATAGTCAAGATTTATTGAGAGAAAAAGCGATTGAAGGTCTACAAAAAAGACCGATTGATTTCTCGCAGATGACTTACTTAGAACGCTTAGACCAAGAATTAACCATGATTGAAAGTCTTGGCTTTGCGGATTACTTTTTAATCGTTGCGGATTTCATTCAATTTGCAAAAAGCCAACGCATCCCTGTTGGTCCAGGGCGGGGTTCTGCTCCTGGTAGTTTAGTCGCTTACGCGCTCGGCATTACCGATATAGATCCGATTCCTCATCAACTCCTCTTTGAACGTTTTTTAAATCCTTCACGGAAAAGCTTGCCTGATATTGATACAGATTTTGCCGATAAAGATCGGGAAAAAATCATTGAATATTTACGGAAAAAATATGGCGCTGATCGCGTGAGTCATATTATTACCTATCAAACCATTCAAGCGAAACAAGCCATTCGCGATGTCGGAAGAATTTATAAATTTTCTTCTACTTCCATTGAATTACTATCCAAAGCATTAGGAGATGGCAAACTTGATTTACGTTCAGCATATAAGAAAATTCCTGCCTTTGAAAAACTATTTAATGAAGATCCTGAATGTGCAGAAATTGTCAAACTTGCGCATAAAATTGAAGGGTTTATTCGCCAATCAGGGATGCATGCTGCCGGGGTGATTTTAAATCAAACTTCGTTAGCGGAAAGTCTACCTTTAATCACCCAAGGTAATAAAATCATCACCCAGTATGAGATGAATCACCTTGAAGCCCAAGGGTTTTTAAAAATCGATATTCTTGGTTTGCGTAATTTAACGATTATCGAACAATGTTTAGGGATGTTATCAAGACAAGGGATTCAGCTTGATTTATCATCAATTAATCGAGAAGATCCGCAAGTTTACGCCTTATTACGCATGGGCTTAAACATGGGAATCTTTCAACTTGAATCGGATGGCATGAAGCAAGCAATAAAAACCATCCAAGTCGATCGCTTTGCGGATTTAGTCAGCTTAATTGCCTTATACCGACCTGGTCCGATGGACAATATTGAAACCTATGCGCGAAGAAAACAAGGCAGTGAACCGATTACCTATTTAGATAACCAGCTGAAACCGATTCTCAATCCGACCTTTGGCATCATCATCTATCAAGAACAAATCATGCAAATTGCTCAAACCATGGCCGGGTTCGACTTAGCGAAAGCCGATGATTTCCGGCGAGCGATATCTAAAAAAGATAGCGAAACCATGTTATCGCTAAAGCAAGCATTTATTGAAGGGGCGGTCAGCAAGGGTTATAAAGCCGATCATGCCTTGAGTGTGTACAATCATATTTTAAAATTTGCTGACTATGGTTTTAATAAATCACATTCTGTAGCCTATGCCACCCTGACGTATCAAATGGCCTATTTAAAAACATATTATCCGCACGCCTTTTATGCAGCGATTCTCAATAGTTCTGCAGGAACCTCCGACACCAAGTTATTCGCCTACTTTGATGAATTGCGAAGTTTAAAGATTCAACTTGCACCCCCAAGTATTCAAACTCCCTCGACGCAATTTACGATGGTCGAGCAAACCTTGATGGCCCCGTTAACTTTACTCAAGGGGATTAATCAACCCTTGGTTGAGGCCATCATCCGCGTTAGACAACACGGACCATTCCAGGACTTCTTTGATTGTGTGACCCGTCTTTATGCGTTAAATGTGAGTCTCAATCAACACCTTGCGATGATTGATGCGGGTGCCTATGATGGCTTTGGCATGACCCGGGCGACCTTAAGGGCAACCTTACCCAACGCTTTAAAAAATGCGGCGATTCAAGCAACCTTTATTGATGAACAAACTGGGCTCATCCCTCCTTCTTCCTTACCAAAAATGGCATATGTTGAAGCGGAAGATTCGGCTTTTGATAATCTTGAAAAAGAGCTCGATGTGACCGGTATGATTTTGTCACAATCCGTTCTCGGGGCGTACCGGCAACAAAAAGTCGGCCAAGCAATCCCTACGATCCTTGAGGTGAAAAAATCGAATCAAGTGGTGCAAACAGGTGGATTAATTCGCACCATCCGTGTCGTGAAAACCAAAGCGGGTCAAACGATGGCATTTGTCACCATGTATGATGAAACCGATAAAATGGAGTTAGTCGTCTTCCCAAAACTTTTTGAAAAAGTGGGAACGCAATTACAACGAGGACAACTTATCGTCGTTGCTGGCACGCTCGATCAAGCAAAACCGGATAACTTCCTGGTGGATCAAATCAAAATTATCAAACCATGAAAGTTCTAAAAATCATTGATGGCAACGCCTTATTATTTCGCGCCTATTTTGCCTCTGCTTATAGCGGTGCCAAACTCACCACGAGCAAAGGAATTCCTACCAATGCGGTATATGTCTTTGCTAACATGCTGCAAAAGATCTTATTTCCAGTTGCCGATCATGTGCATATCCTTGTCGCTTTTGATACAGGAGAAAAAACCTTTCGGCATCAAGAACTCGAAAGTTATAAAGCCCATCGTAAACCAGTCCCTGAGGATTTAATTCCTCAATTTGCCATCGCTAGAGACTTACTCAAAGCTTTAAATATCTTCACCTTTGAACAAGATGGATTTGAAGGAGATGACGTTGCTGGTACGGCGGCGATGCTTGGATTAAAAGCCGGTTATGATGTGGAAATTTATACATCTGATCGTGATTTTTTACAATTGGTTCAACCTGGCATTACGGTCAATATGATTAAGCAGGGTGTTAGCCAAATGGAAAAAATGACCCGTGAAAAAGTCATCAGTACTTATGGCATTACCCCTGAACAAGTCACCGATTATAAAGGGTTGGTTGGCGACGCGAGTGATAACCTTCCTGGCATTCCTGGGATTGGGGAAAAGACCGCCGTTAAATTATTACAAGCACATCAAACTTTTGAAAATATACTTGCCGCGGCACCAACGATGAAAGGGAAAGTGGCAGAAAATTTAGTCCAACACCAAGCGTCGGGTATTCTTTCAAAAAAACTCGCGGTGATTCATACCGATATGGCCTTACCCTTTACCATCGATGCCACGCATTATCAAGGCATCCAACCCGAAGTCTTCCAAGCGTTCGTTCAACAATATGAAATGACCTCGCTTCTTGGCCGTTTTCAAAGTGAGAAGCAAGTCCCACCAGCCCCACTTGTTTATGAGCGAGTCGATGCGCTTGCTACGTTATCAACCGATCGCGTGGTCATCATCCCCCTCATCAAAGAAGGCAATTATTTTCAACAACCTTTAGAAGGTTGGGTCGTTCATTTCTTACAGCAAACCTACGTGCTTCCGCTTGATGCAAGTTTAAAGGATGCGCAATTTCAAGCATTGCTAGCGAATCCTAGCATCGAAAAACTTGTGTATGACTATAAGCAACTTGCGGTGCTTTTACGGCGACATGGTTTCACGTTAAAGGGGCCATATTTTGATTGCATGCTGGCAGCATATGCCTTAGAAGAAACCCCTTTGCTCAACCGCCAATCGGTATTAACCCAAGCAGGATTGGCCTTACAAGAAAACCTCTTAGAACAATCCATCCAGATTGCTCAATTTTTACCCACTTATCGGGAAACCCTTGTTCAAGCTTTAAGGGAAAAACAATTAGAAAAAATTGTGTATGATATTGAATTTCCTTTGGCGAAAGTCTTAGCAAAAATGGAATGGGAAGGGATGCCGATTGATGTGACGTATTTAAAATCAATGGAAGCAACCCTTGAGACCAAAATCAATCAATTAAAAACGGATATTTTCGCGGCCATTGGTCAAACGTTTAACCTTGATAGTCCGAAACAATTAAGTGAGATTTTATTTCAACAATTGCATTTACCTAACCCCAAAAAAGGATCAACGAATGCAGAAGTTTTAAAGCAACTTGCATCTCTGCATCCTGCTTTACCCTTAATCTTGGAATATCGGAAATTTGCAAAACTGCAATCCACTTATGTTAAAGCCTTGCCGGAAGTAGCCTTTCCAGATGGGAAATTACATCCGATCTTTTTGCAAGCGCAAACCACCACGGGTCGCATTGCTTCTTATGATCCCAATATTCAAAATATTGCCGTCAAAGATGAAGAAACAAAATTGATTCGTAAAGCATTTTATTATCCCAACGATCAGGAAGTTTTCCTTTCCTTTGACTACTCACAAGTTGAATTACGGATTTTGGCTGAACTTGCCCAATGTCAAAGTTTAATCGATGCGTTTCGTCAGCAAATGGATATTCATGCCTTAACCGCCCAGCGGTTATTTGCCCATGGTGGCGAAGTAACCCCGTTAATGAGGCGGCAAGCGAAAGCGGTCAACTTTGGAATAATTTATGGCATTTCTTCCTGGGGTCTATCTGAGCAATTAGGGATTCCTCCCCAAGAAGCAGCAGGATTAATTGAAGCATTTTATACGGCTTATCCAGAACTCAAGACGTACATGCAATCGGTGATTACGTCCTTACAAGAACAAAAATACGTGGCCACTTTATTAGGAAGACGTCGGTATTTACGCGATATCAATGGTAGTAATTTTCAGGCCAGAGAATTTGCCAAACGCGCGGCGATGAATGCACCCATTCAAGGCACAGCGGCCGATTTACTCAAGCTCGCGATGATCAACGTCGATGCAGCATTGACCAAAGGTGGGTTTGCCACCCAGCTGATTTTGACGATTCACGATGAATTGATTTTTAAAACTCCAAAAGCGGAACTTGAACGTGTCATGCCCCTCATTCAAGAAATCATGGAAACGGCATTGCCATTAAACGTACCCCTAGTAGTTGAAGGCAAATATGCTGCGACTTGGTATGATTTAAAGTAAGGACCTATGCCAGAATTACCAGAAGTTGAAACTGTCGTTCAAACTTTAAGACCCTTGTGTATTGGCAAGACTATTGTTGGGCTTGAGGTGATGCATAAAAAAATGATCAAACCTTCGCTGAAAGTCATGGAAAAAAAATTAATTCACAATACCATTTCCGATATTCAGCGGATTGGTAAATTTATTTTGTTCTTTTTTGCGGATGATACCGTGGTCGTTTCCCATTTACGAATGGAAGGCAAATATATCGAACAGTTGAATTGGGATAAACCCCAATCACGGTTTCCTCGCCTCGTGTTTCGCTTTCAAGGTGGCACGAGCATGATTTATGATGACATGCGAAAGTTTGGGACCTTTGAGGTCACCACGAAACGCGAATACTTGTCCTTACCCTCGCTTCGTCATTTAGGTCAAGAACCGTTAGTCAACCTTGATCCGCAACCCATCTATGATCAATTTCATCGCGCCAATCGCCCGATTAAATCCTTGATTCTTGATCAAACCATCCTATTAGGGATTGGCAATATTTATGCGGATGAAATCTTATTTGCTGCAAAACTCCATCCACTTCGTCTTGGAAAAACGCTGACATTACCAGAAACCAAAACCATTCTCCTTCATGCCAAGCGCATCTTACATGAAGCCATCCAAGCAGGGGGAACAAGGATTCGTTCCTACCAGTCTGGACATGCCATTGATGGTGAGTTTACCTTAAGAATTCAAGTCTATGGTAAAGATGGGCAACCATGCCCACGGTGCCAACATCGCCTTGCAAAAATGACTGTCGGTGGCCGTGGGACGCATTATTGTCCCGCTTGCCAGCACCATCCTGATTACCCATATGTCATTGGGGTGACTGGAGAAATCGCCACGGGTAAATCGACGTTCATTGGCGTCGCCAAGCAAGCTGGAATGACAGTGATCAGTGCGGATGACATCGTGCATGACCTCTATGCAACACGTATTGTGAAGCGAAAACTTGCCACCATCTTTCCGGAAGCAATCAAAAATCAATCCATCGATCGGCCAAGCTTATTGGCCGCGATGGTCGCGGATAACCGCCGATATCATCAATGGTTAAAACAATTATTTCCAATGGTAGAAGCGGTTATTATTCAGCAACTGAAAAAAATCAAAGCGCCGATCGTGTTATTAGAAGTGCCGCTATTATTTCAAGCGAATTTGGATGCACTTTGTGATGTAATCATTGGCATTGAAGCACCACAAAACATTCAAAAACAACGATTAATTGAACGGAATCCTGCCTCTGCAGACGCGTTATGGATCTTAAATGAACGCAATCGCTATCGCGACTTTACCAACTTTGTCACCTATCGGTTAAGCAACCATCAAGGTTTAAAAGCGTGGGAAAAATTAAGTAAAGCAACCTTGAATCACATCATCACTTCTTTAAAGCGGTAATAGCGCGGGTAACTGAATCGGTTTTGTGAGGATGGTTAAGAGATTCAACCATTCACTCATCAACATCTTCTTATCTTTATAACCTTTAAATAAACCCTCGAGTTGAAGAAAAGGAACGGTACTTGTCACCATTGAGATCAAACCAGGTTTTTGCCGGTTGAGATAAACGGGTAAAAGAATATCGGTGAGCATTTCTTCACTGATGAGGGCACTTCCTAATCCATCAAGAATCAGTACTTTTAAGTTTTGAAGGCGTTCAAGTTCGCGTTGGAAACTCGATTCATCGAGTTTTTTTAACGCGAGTAACCGCGGCATTTGTTTAGCAAAATCAAGAAGGCCAACCGTTCCGATTTCATTGAGCGCGTAGCGATAAGCAAAGATACCTAAGGCAAATGATTTACCGGATTGATGCGGACCAATCAATGCTAAACCTTCGTTGGTTTGTTGTTGTAACACTTTCATTAAGTACATGTAAAGTGGTTTTTGACCGTCACGTTGCTTTAATGATTCGAGTAACTTTGAATCTTTCCAAGCTTCATTAAAATCATCATAGATTAAAAAGCGTGACACCTTCAGTTGATCATCGAGCATGGGGCAAGGTTGTAGTTGGCGTTCTAAAAACCCACCGGCATTCCTTTTTAATTGAATTACATAATGACCTTGTGGTTTTAAGCACTTACCAGCAAGACGGCATTGATCAACTGCTTGTTGATCTTCTTCAAGTTTCATCAAAGAAGCTAGATGCTGACGAATTTCTGATTCAGTGATGTTTAGGTTCGTTAACGTTGGTTTGAGGATTGATGACAAACGAACATGATTGACCGCTTCTTCAATCGCGGTTTCAAAATCATCTTGGATAATTTGTTTAGGGTTAATCGGTTTCATTTTAACCCTTTCATCTTTTCTTCAAGCGCGGCTAATTCTGCTTCATCCACTGATTCAGGTAAGGTAGAAGGAGTTGGTGGGGTTGCTGTTGGTGTTGATTCGGATTGAGTGGATGGTTTAGAAAACGTTTTACCTTGTCGAGGTTGACTTAATTTATAAAAATAATCCATGGTATCAATCGCGTGGGATAAGTTTTCCCGTTTTAAGGTACCGGCTAATTTTTCAACATATCGAGAACTCAGCACATTATTTTGCGTGGTTAATACTTGATGGATAAGCGCATTAATAACAGGTGCAGTCAATGCATATTGGTTTTGTAGCCGCATCAATAAACTAAAGTCCGCGGGAGAAACCTCCGCACCATTTTGTTTCATCACTAAAAATTCTACCGGACTTAACAACTCCATTTGATTGATGAGGGTGGCTTGGGTTGAGGAAGATTGTAATTGGACTTTTTGTTGTTGGCGTTGGCGGATAAAAGAGGAGAATTGTTTATCTTGGCGAGCTGCCTGCATGATTTTATCTAGATTTAAACGGTGATTTAAATCAAGGTTCGTGCCGACGATATCGGCTAATGCAAGTTCATCAAGGCCGGTAAGGGTAGCAATTGAAATCACTTGCTGAACTTCTTCTTGATTGAGTTTTTTCAGATCGAGATTAAACTGATGCTGCAATTGTTCTGCAAACTTAAGTTGATCAAAGGGTTGGCGAATTTCACCGAAAGTTTTGCCTTTCATTTGCGGACTATTGGGTTGACTTAAAAACGCGGGATGATTTAAATCAGGATGAAATACTTCCCCAAAGGAAACCGTCACTTCTTTTGCTTTTGGATCAAGAGGAGGTAAGGCGTATTTATTGAGAAGTTGCTTACTATAAGTTGCCGGTGTTCGTTGACCTAACAAACCTTTTAAAATCGGATCATCAAAAAAACCTTGGGGTGATTTTGGCGCAAACAAAGTAAAGGTAAATAATTTGGTTTGTTGATAGGTTTGCTCAAAGGTTCTTAATAATCCTAAGGCTTCAAGTTGGACCCTAGCGGCATGAAAAGTTTGAGGTGTTGTTTGTAATAGGGATAAAAAAGTTGTTAAATCAATGGGATTGCCATCCAAAAGCCCATCTTGTTGTTTGATTGTTAAAAATAAACCGATGGCCTCAATGCCAATGATTGGGCCATAAGCTTCCACTAAAAAATCAAGATCAGCGGAAGAAATAACCGCTTCTAGGCGTAATTGGATAAAATCTTGACTCGTAATGATTTTCATAGAAGGTTATTATAAATTATAACCGATAATTTGGTAAAGATTTGTTGATTTTACTGCACAAGCCTTTGATTGCGAAAACCCCCTAATTTTGATAGCATTAACTAGGTAAAGGAATGACAACAATGACCCACTTCATGTTCGATGGTTATGGTGTAAAATCCACAGTTCCCTTAGGGGATGCTAACTTTGTGAATCAGACCATCAATTTAGTTTTGCGGTCTTTAAACATTAAACCAATTTCTCCTGCGTATTTATTACCTTACGATTATGGTTTGGTTCCCTTAGATGAAGGGTTATCTAGTTTTATTTTTTTACCAGGTGGGCATTTAACCATTCATACCTTTCCGCTTCGCGGTTGTTATTTCGTCGATTTAACCACCCAAACAACCATCACCGAAAAACAATTCGCAAAAGCCTTACAAACGTATTGGCCAAGTGATGCAAAAAAAAGTCGGTTATTTTCCGCCAATCGAATCGGTGAAAATCCAAATCAACCATTTGATCCAACCAGTGTCTTTGGTCCGCATGTCATGGCAACTCTATCCTTAAAAAAAGCCTTAACCCTTGAAGCGGCAAATCAATTTTTAGAAGGATTAATTGCCGACATTGGGATGACGCCCATCACTCGTGCCTATGGCATTTATGATACCTATCAAAATCCAACTTACCTCTCTAGCATTGTGATGATTGCCGAATCCCATTTATCGATCCATCTCAACTTAAAGACGAATCAAATGTTTTTTGATATCTTCTCTTGCAAAATGTTTGACTATGCCCCAGTGAAAGCGCTGTTGAACAAATTCGGCAATCTTGAGTATTGGCATGTCGTTCCACGCGGAGAAAAACACGATCCACGTTCAACTAAACGCAAAAGTAAAGTTGCATTACCAAAGCAAACCAAAGTGGCCTTGAATTGGTGGAAAGAACGTTTGTGAAAAAAATGAGCATCGGGGTGTTAACCTCTGGCGGTGATTCCCCTGGCATGAATGCAGCGATTCGCGCGATTATTCGCGCTGGATTAAGTTACGGTCATGAGATGTATGCAATTTACAACGGATACCGCGGGCTTGTCGCTGGGCAAATTGAAAAAGTTGATCGCTCCTTTGTTTCGCAAATCATCAATAAAGGTGGCACGATTTTACGCTCGGCACGATTACCAGAATTTATCAATCCAAATATTCGCGAAGAAGGGGTCAAACAATTAAAGAAATTCGGTATCAATGCCCTTGTGGTTATTGGTGGCGATGGCACCTATCGGGGCGCGAAAGATTTGTCTGATATGGGAATTAATTGTATCGGCCTACCAGGCACCATTGATAATGACATTGCCTCAACCGACTACACGATTGGGTTTGACACCTGTTTAAATACCATCGTTCAAGCGGTTGATAAACTTCGTGACACCACCTTTTCTCATCAACGATGCTCCATCATTGAGGTGATGGGGAATCGGGCTGGTGATCTTGCCATTTATGCAGGATTAGCTTGCGGCGCAGAATTAACGATTTCCGGTGATAACTTTATGCCGTTATCAGAAATGATTACCCGGCTTAAATTTCAAAAAGCCACCAGTAAAAATCATGCAATGGTGATTGTCTCAGAAAAATTATTTGATTTAAATGAATTAGCAAGATTCATTCAACAAGAAACTGATTTTGAAGTAAGAACAGAAGTCTTAGGTCGGATTCAACGCGGAGGTGCTCCCTCTGCTTTTGATCGCATTCTTGCCTCACGGATGGGCGAATACGCCGTGCAATGTTTAAACGAAGGGAAGACCAGTCGCTGTATCGGGGTCCGTGGGCAAACGCTCGTGGATTACGATATTTATGAAGCGCTTGCGATGCAACGTGAAAAGCATACAAGTGTCGTCAATGTGATTGATCGGTTGAAATAACCATGTATCGATTTGATAAAAAAACAAAAATTGTAGCCACGATTGGGCCTGCTTCAGAAACCTATGAAAAATTAGTTGAGTTAGTCGATGCAGGGATGAATGTGATGCGGGTTAATTTTTCCCATGGGGACTATCCTACGCATTTAAAAAAGATTGAACTTGCGCGTCGCATCGAAAGAGAAAAAGGGATTTATATTCCCATCATGCTTGATTCCCGTGGACCAGAAATTCGTGTGGGGATGTTTGACCAGGATGCAGCTTTGATTAAACAAGATGCAGTGGTAAGAGTTAGCATGACCCCATTATTAGGGAATGCCGAATTATTTTCTGTCTCCTATCCCGGGCTTTATGATGATGTCAAAGTCGGTGATCAACTACGAATTGATGATGGTAACCTTGCCTTACTGATCATTGAAAAAGATTCGCAACAAAAGCAATTAGTCTGCAAAGCCTTAAACACCCATACGATTAAAAATCGTAAAGGATTAAATGCACCTTTTGCCCGCTTAAGTATGCCGTTTATCTCTGCGCAGGATGAAGCAGACTTTAAATTTGGTTGTGAACATGATGTTAATTTTATCGCCGCAAGTTTTACGCGAAGAAAACAAGACGTCTTAGATATTCGGGCAATTTTAGAAAAATATGGGAAACCAAACATTCAAATTATTGCGAAAATTGAAAACCCAGAAGGGGTTTCCAATTTAGAAGAAATCTTAGAAGTTGCCGATGGCATCATGGTCGCGCGTGGCGATTTGGGTGTTGAAATTGCTGCCGAACAAGTGCCGGTGGTGCAAAAACAAATCGTCTCCCTTTGCCGAAAATATGGCAAACCAGTAATTACTGCAACCCAAATGTTGGATAGCATGGTGAACATGCCTCGACCCACTCGCGCGGAAGTCTCTGATGTAGCCAATGCGATTTTAGAAAGCAGTGATGCGGTGATGTTATCCGCGGAATCCGCGAGCGGCAAATATCCGGTTGAATCGGTCAACATGCAAGCAAAGATTGCCCAAACCATGGAAAAAGAATTGGACTATTTAAAGATGTCCAATCAAGCGTATGAAAGTAGCAAGAAAATTAATTCGGATGCGATTGCCAATTCCGTTGCCAATACCGCACTATTGATTAATGCCCAAGCAATCATCACCTTTACGGAAACTGGTGGAGCCGCGCGCCGCATTGCCAAAGCGAGACCCGCATGTCCGATTTTTGCCATTAGTGATCGGCGTGAAACCGTCTTAACCCTTGGATTAGTGTGGGGTGTCTATGCCTTTTATGCGAAAGCTTTACCGCAATTCATTGAAGACATGGAAGCGTTTGCGATTTTAAAAGCGAGACAAATCGGGTTAAAACCTGGCGCGAATATTTTATTAACCGGTGGGGTACCCACAGGGGTTGGTTCAACCAACTTCATGAAGATCTTAACCTTAAAGGATCTTAAAGAAGAACGCTTATGACCTATGTGATTGCCTTGGATATTGGCGGCACCAATTTACGCGCTGCCTTAGTCGATGAAACCTTTGAACTCGTCAAGGTAATCATTGAACCCACGCCTTTAAATGATTTGGATGCATTTTTAAAACAAATCAAAAAAAGCATAGACGCGATTCTTGCTTTTCAACCAAAGGTTAAAGCGATTGCTTGTGGGGTTCCTGGGCGTGTGGATACGTTAGGTGGCATTGATATTTTGCCAAACATTGGCATTCGACATGTGCCGCTGAAAAGTTTTTTAGAAACGACCTATCAAGTACCGATTGTGATTAAAAATGACGCGGTCATGGCCGCCGTTGCCGAAGGTAATCTTGGTTTTGGTAAAACGTTAGATTCAAGTTATTTTATTACCATTTCTACCGGAATTGGGGCGGCGTTGATACGTCAGCATCAACTGGCGCATAGTTCTGAAGAAGCTGGCCATATGCTTGTCCCTTTTGGGAATGGTTATGAAGAATTAGAGAAAGTTGCTAGTGGTTCAGGGATTGTGAATTTAGCGAAACATGCTGGCATGACGGTTCCTGATTCAAAAACCTTCTTTGAACGGGTTGGGCAACGTGACCCTTTGATCATGCCAATCTTCAACCAATGGATTGACTATGTCACATCCTTTCTCAAATGGGTTGATCATTATTATCATCCGCAAGCCTTTATCTTGACTGGTGGGGTATTAAAAAATAAACAGCACTTCTGGGATTTACTCAAGGCCGCCGTTCCCCATATTCAGCTTGCCCTTGCTCAATTCGATCAAGATGCCGGATTGATTGGGGCAGCGAATTTGGCATTTGCCGCCAAATAATTGCACTTCCTTAAATTCGTTATATAATGAATTTAGCGTTGAAGAAGCTTTGCAGACCCTTGTGTCGCTTAGAGAGTTAAGTTGCCGCGGTGAAAGCTTAACCGAACCAAATCTTGCATGACCACTTCTGAGCAATTGCGATAACGCAATCGTGCACTCGCGTTAAGGGTATCAAGCGTATATGCAACCGCATATAAATTAAGGTGGTACCGCGCAAAAGCGTCCTTATCAAAAGGCGTTTTTTTATTTAAAGGAGAAAAAAATGATGAACATAACCTTACCCGATGGCAAAGTGATGGAACTTAAACCTGGACAAACCGGATTGGATGTCGCCAATGCCATTTCACCTTCGTTAGCCAAACGTGTCTTGGCCTATAGTTTAGATGGCCAACTTTATGATTTATACTGGCCGATTCCTCAAGCTGGTCAATTTAAATTGCTAACGGAAAAAGATCCAGAGACACTTGCGATGCTTCGTCATGATGCCTCGCACTTGCTCGCCCAAGCAATCATTGCCATTTATCCGGGAACCAAATTTGGGGTTGGTCCCGCGATTGATGAAGGTTTTTATTATGATATGGATTTACCCCAACCAATCTCGGAAGAAGACTTTCCAAAAATCGAAGCAAAAATGTTAGAACTTGCGAAGCAAGCATTTCCGATTCGCCGCAAAGAAGTCTCGCAACAAGAAGCAATAAAGATGTTTGCCGATGACCCTTATAAAACGGAAATGATCAACGCGTTAACCGGTACCATCTCGACTTATACCCAAGGTGACTTTACGGATTTATGTTTAGGTCCTCACTTTGTCAACACCAGTTATAATCAAAACTTTAAATTACTCAGTACTGCTGGTGCTTATTGGCGTGGGGATAGTAAAAATAAACAACTGACAAGAATCTATGGGACGGCTTTCTTTAATAAAAAAGATTTAGATGCTTATTTAACCATTATTGAAGAACGCAAAAAACGTGATCACCGCAAGCTTGGAAAAGAACTCGGATTATTTATGATTTCTGATTATGGACCGGGATTTCCATTCTGGCTCAACAAGGGCATGGTCTTACGAAAAACCTTAGAAAATTTTTGGATTGATGTTCACCGTGCGGCGGGTTATCAACTCGTGCAAACCCCAACGATGTTATCAAAAGAACTTTGGGAAACCTCCGGTCACTGGTTTAATTATCGGGACAACATGTATGTTTCCGAAGTGGATGAAAAAGAATATGCGATCAAGCCGATGAACTGCCCTGGCAGTATGCTCGTGTATAAAAATGATTTCCATTCTTATCATGATTTACCGATTCGCATGGGTGAACTTGGCAGTGTTCACCGGCATGAAGCCAGTGGCGCCCTTTCCGGTTTATTCCGGGTGAGAAATTTCACCCAAGATGACGCGCATATTTATTGCACGCCTGAACAATTAGAAAGTGAAGTGAAAGAAATCGTCAAACTCTTCGACTTCTTCTACAAAAAAGTTTTTAATATCGACTATGAAGTTTATCTCTCTACCCGCCCAGAAAATAAATATATTGGCACCATCGAAACGTGGGAAAAATCAGAAAAAGCATTAGGGGACGCCTTAACCGCGATGGGAAAAACGTTTAAGATTAATCCTGGCGATGGGGCGTTTTACGGACCAAAACTCGACTTTAAATTAAAAGATTCAGTCGGAAGAACGTGGCAATGTGGCACGGTGCAACTTGATATGAATAACCCCGAACGCTTTGATCTCACCTACATCAATGATAAAAATGAAAAAGTTCGTCCGGTGATGCTCCACCGCGTGGTTTATGGATCACTGGAACGCTTTATTGGGATTTTGATTGAACATTATGCGGGAGCCTTTCCCACTTGGTTAGCGCCGGTTCAAATTAAGATTTTACCCGTCAATCAAAGTGTGCACCTCGACTATAGTTATGCCTTGAAGAAAGCAGGCTCTGCCTTAGGGTTACGAGTGGAAGTCGATGCGAGCAATGAAAAATTAGGGTATCGCATTCGCCATGCCCAAATTGAAAAAATTCCTTACTCGATTGTCATTGGCGACAAAGAACGCGATGGCAAGCTAGTGACCTATCGTCCTTATGGTTCAGAAGAGCAAATTACCGTCTCGATGGATGACTTTTTCGCCAAAGTTCTCAAAGAAGTAACAGATATTATCAGCTTACGGATTGAATAATTGACTTTCCGTGATGATGTGATATATTAAGCGTTGTAAAAATAGAAAGTAGAGGCGTCCGCTTCTCACCTGATTCTGATTCAGAATGGGTCCATCGCTAGAAGTAAACTTCTAAAGATTATGGAATGGACGCTGCTCGCGTCCATTTTTATTTCATAAAAGGAAGGTGATCCCCATAGCGTACATGAATGTACCCGTCAGACCAGATAAACGAAACAACGGTGATCTCGTCAACAACCAAATTCGTTTTGCGCAAGTGCTCGTCATTGATCAAAACGGTAAACAACTTGGGGTGATGAATAGTTACCAAGCGAATCAACTCGCTGAACAAGCTGGCTTAGATTTATTGTGTGTTGCCCCTGGGGCAAAACCACCGGTGTGTAAAATCCTCGATTATGGTAAGTATCGCTTCGAACAACAAAAGAAAGCGAAAGAAGCCAAAAAAAATCAACACATCATCGATATTAAAGAAGTGCAAATTAGTCCCCAAATTGGTGACCATGATTTGCAAGTCAAAGTGAAAGCGGCGATTGGATTCTTCGAAGAAGGTGACAAAGTCAAACTTGTGCTCCGTTATCGCGGTAGACAAATGGCACACCAAGACTTCGGAATCGAAACGGTGAATAAATTTATCGAGGCTGTTAAGCACGTCTCCGTCGTAGAAAAAAGACCAGAATTAGAAGGTAAGTTACTGATAACCATCCTTGCAAGTTCGGTGAAAAAATAAAGGAAAAGATTATGGCTAAAAAATATAAGTTAAAAACCAAACGGGCGTTGATGAAACGCATTCGCATTTCGAAAAGCGGCAAACTCATTCGTAAATCGGCTTATACCGGTCACTTATCCCGTCACAAGTCAACCAAACAAAAACGCCAAGCAAGAAAATCTCGGCAAATCTCGGCTTCTGATTACAAACGGATCAAAGCCTTATTAGGTCGCTAAGGAGGCATTGAACCATGAGAGTTAAAGGTGGAACTGTTAGTCGTGCTCGTCGTAAACGTGTTTTAAATCGTGCGGAAGGTTATTTTGGTGCAAGACACCGGTTGTTCAGAACGGCCAAACAAGCCGTCATGCGTGCCCGGATGTATGCTTACCGTGATCGCCGGAAAATTAAATCTGATTTCCGGAAATTATGGATTAAACGGATTAACGCGGCCGTTCGTTTACATGACTTGTCTTACAGCCAATTTATGTTTGGCTTAAAGCAAGCTGGCATTACCGTGAACCGGAAAATGCTTTCCGAATTAGCCATCAATGATTCAGCCAGTTTCAATGCTTTAGTAGAAACGGCGAAGAAAAGCTTAAAAGCTTAACTCGATCACTAATCAAACTCGGGACATCATCCCGAGTTTTTTATTTGCCTTGATGAGGAACAATTAACTTCTTTAATAGGTTGGAGGCTTCTTGATACGCCCGTTCAAATTTGCCCTCAAAGAATGCTTGTTCGGCAAGGGCAAGAATCCTTTGATTATCCGAGGTGCGATGGCGTTCTTTGTTCGCGGTAAGTAACATCTTTTCGGTTTCTACCGCAAGTTTGATTGTCGCATGGATTTTTTGAACGAGCGCTTGGCCATCTTGTTTGACCGCTTGCAGGTTTTGTTGGACAACATTCATATCAATCGGTAAGGCATTAAGGGCATCGACAATCGATTTTAAATTTTGGTAAAAGCTCGTGAGTTGACCATCATATTGTTCGGTAAGCATTTGCATGTGTAAATCATCTAAAGCTTTTTCCGCATCTTTAAATTGGAGGAAGTATTGGTTGACCGACGCATAAGCTTCTTGCGATTGAGCTTTTAAGGAAGCAAGATAGCGACTAAACTCATCGAGTTTTGCTTCGCCCACTTCTGCTTCTTTTTTTAAGACATTGATTTTATCGACTTGTAACGTATAGGGTTGTTTGGTGCCAGCGAGCACGAGGGTGTCTAGGCCACGCTTGGTTTGATTGAGGCGAGAAATTAATTCTTTGATGGATTCAACTTCCGTTAAACGAGCATGCTCAAGCACATAGATTTCTTTAATTTTTGGTAAACCTGAATTCAGTTTCGAGAAGCGTCTTTCTAAGTTATTCACCGCTTCATAGGTGGCCTCATAATCACGATCAAAAGTAATTTTGGCAGCTTTTTCTTGTTCAAAGAGAGGATAGAAACTTTCTAATTTATCTCCGATAGTGTTTAAAGTGGTTTCCATACCGGTAATATCAAAAACGGCAATGCGATTTTGCATCCGTTCTAATTCATCTTTGGCTTTGGTTAACGTGTCTTTAATGAGTAAATGATGGAGGGGATAACCTTGTTTTTGCATCGCCTCTGCGGCGTCCGATAAAGCCTTTACTTTTTCAGGAATGACATTCGCCACCAAGACACAGATGCGAGGTAGTTCATCAATTAATCCCAAGACCTTTTTGAGAATCTTGGTCATCTTGCCAATCATGACTTGGATGTCTTCATACTCACCCGCATCCATTTTGTGTTCGATGTGGTTGATCTCATCATCAACAAACTTGAACAAATTGGTAAATTGGGTTTCTACCAAGACAAGTTGGGTGTTTTTGGCAAAGTATTCTGACCGTAAATGGCGTATCAACTCTTTGATATCCGCAATTTGGACTTTGGTATCTTCTTCAGGCTTCATAATCCGGGTTAATTCACCCATTAACTTTTTCACTGCACTTTCAAACACGTCTATGGTAATCTTGGTTGGTTGATAAAGGGCAGTAAAGGCTTTCGCTTGGTTGTCTTTGACATAAAGCGAAAGTTTACTTAATTGGTCTTTGGCCTTGCTATCGAGTTCTGCTTTAATCATGTCGTAAGTCTTACGAATATTTTCAAAATAGCTAAAATATTCAAGATTATGCTTGGAAATCTTTTCCAAACGTTGATAAATCGCTTCTGCTTGGACAAAGAAAAGCGCGTGGGTATCTTGATACCGTTTTTCTAATTCTTGAAAAGGTTTTTTGATAAAGATCATGACTGGGTTAACAAATTCAATATAACATATTCATTTAAGTTGCGATGATTGACATAACAGATAGGTTTTTGTATAGTGATAAGGCATGTCAAAGCATGCATGTACCGCTTGTCCGACCGCTAAGACCAATGGAACAAAGTAACCTCCGCTTAGAGGCGAAATGCATCTTAGCATCCGAAGCGTGGAACTTGCACCTAGCTTTATGTCTGCAATAAAGAAAGGAGATTACATATCTCATGAGATTTCGTGGCTCAGATTGGAAACGTTCGCGTCGTTTAGGATTTTCGACTTTAGAAACGGGTAAGGAATTAGCCAAACGTCCTTATGGTCCTGGTCAACATGGTCAAGGCCGGAAAAAGAAACCTTCCGAATACGGGAAGCAACTTTTAGAAAAGCAAAAATTACGCTTTACTTATGGTGTCAATGAACGCCAATTCCGTCGCTTATTCTTAATCGCGTTAAAGAGTAAAGATGTTACCGGTGTTGCCTTCATGCAAATTCTTGAATCCCGGTTAGACAACCTTGTCTTCCGTTTAGGGTTTGCGAAAACCCGTAAAGCGGCTAGACAATTAGTAAATCATGGTCACATCACCGTCAATGGTGCCAAAATCGACATTCCTAGCTATTTATGCAAAGTGAATGATGTGATTGCGGTCGGTGAAAAGAGCAAGAATTTAGTTGCGATCAAAGCCTCTTTAGCAAGCAACGCAGGCACGTTAGCCTACGTCACCGTCGATAAAGAAAAATTATCCGGTGTCTTTGGCCGCTTACCAGAACGTAAAGAATTACCCCAAGACATTAACGAAGCGCAAATCGTTGAATACTATAACCGCTTGTTGTAATCCTCACCTTCTTCTGCAAACTAAAAAGCTTGGGTTATCCCAAGCTTTTTTTATCTTTGGTTTATTGTAACTCGATTAAACTATACTATTTTTTTCCGCGGCGTAACACGAGATATTTACCAAATAATGCTTGGCTAGCTTGTAAAGTGTAGGTAAGCGAATTAACGACCTCACCATTGATACTAATGGATTGACCTTGAATAAATTCACGCGCTTCCCGTTTACTGGTAGCGGCTTTGGTTTGAATCAAGGCATCTTCTAAAAGGGCGCCAGGTGATAAGGTTATTTTTAATGATCCAAGCACAGCGAGTAATTGTGCTTCGGTTAGGGATTTAAATTGACCGGTGAATAACACTTCTGACATCATCTTTGCTTCCAGAAAAGCTGCTTCTCCATGCAACGTGGTGACCACCGATTGCGCTAAGCGCTTTTGGGCAATGCGTTGACCAAGACCTACTTGGTGTTCTTTTTCGATCGCTGCAATCGTGGCAAGATCTTCAAAAGAAAAGACTTTCAAATAGGGAATTGCATCGGCGTCACCGACATTGTAAAAATACTGATAGATGGCGTATGGTGAAGTTAGGGAAGGATCTAAAAATAAAGCGCCATCCTCAGATTTACCAAATTTTTTACCATCACTTCGCGTAATTAACGGGGTTGTTAGGACACCGACTTTTGCATCATTGCCTTCCACCTTCCGAATCAATTCTAATCCACTGGTTAAGTTTCCCCATTGATCGGATCCACCGAATTGTAAGCGGCATTGCTGATGGCGATATAAATGTAAAAAATCAATCGATTGTAACAACATATAAGAAAATTCTGTATACGATAATCCAGTTTCTAACCGATTGGCGACCACATCTTTCGCCAACATAAAATTAATCGGGAAGTATTTCCCATAATCCCTTAAATAATCAATCATCGATAATTGGCCTAACCAATCATAATTATTGACGACGATGCCCCGTTCTGGCTTGGAAAAATCCAAATACTTTTCTAACTGGCGACGAATCGCCGCGGTATTTTGTTTTAATGCATCCGGCGTCAGTAAATTTCTTTCTTTACTTTTGCCAGAAGGATCGCCGATCATCCCGGTCGCGCCACCGACAACGGCAATGATGCGATGTCCAGCTTGTTGTAACCGCATCAAGATGGAAATTTGCACAAAGTTGCCTAAATGCATCGAAACCGCAGAAGGATCAAAACCACAATAAATCGTGGTCGGTGTTGCTAATAATTGCGTGACTTCTTCAGGATTAGACACATCCTTGACTAGACCGCGTAAGCGTAATTCTTCAAAGATGATCATAATTAAAATACCGTGCTTGCCCGTTTGACGAAAGTGGATTCGAATTCAAGATTCTTTTCTTTATGATCATCTGTGAGTAAACCAGAAAGCATGGTCACTGCTTTTGAACCCACTTCTTTTAAATCTAAGTGCAAACTGGATAATTGTGGGCGAATAATGGATACATATTTGGTACCAATAATCGAAAGGACTTCGATATCTTGCGGCACGCGTAAGCCTGAATCAATCGCGGCATTGATCACCGCCGCCGCTAATGAATCACGATAGGCAAGAAAATATCCTGATTTGGTTGATTTAAAGATTTCCATAAAATCGGCATAAGTTTGGCGATAGGAATCTTCAATCGAGAACACCCCATAATTTTTTCCCGCCTTAATGTGGGCATCAATAAAGGATTTTTCAATTCTTTCTAATAATCGCCCGGAATGATGGAGATGTAAGAAATACATCTTCTTGTTCCCTTTTTTAAAGTATTGTTGGATCACTTCTTTGATCTTCTTTTCATAATCAAAGTTGATTGCCGCTAATTTATCACCTTTGACTTGGTTATTTATCACCACAAGTGGGATCTTATAACTGGTAAGTTTAGCGATGTCATCTTGATCAAGTTCATCATCAAAAATAATCGCACCATCCACGTGTGAGGTGATCACCTTCTCCACGACTTGTAAGGCGTCTTCTTTGGATTTATTGGTGACAAACAAGGTGAGTTGAAATCCACGTAATTTTGCTTCATCGGTCATCCCGTTGAGCATGTTGGCAATATAAACGTAATTGGCGCTCGGAATGACAATCCCAATATTCGTCGTCTTGTTGGTCGCTAACGCTTGCGCTAAACGTGAAGGCTTGTATCCTAATCGCGTAATCGTATCTTCAACTTTTTTCCGGGTTTTTTCTGTCACATTCGAATTGTTATTGATGACACGCGAGACGGTTGCTAACGAAACGCCACTAGCGACCGCAACCTCATAAATCGTCACGCGATCTTTCATATTATTCATTGATGAATCCTCCAAAATGAAACTATTTACATTATAAATGAAAATTTTTCATTATCAATGCAATTGATTTGAAAAATCCTTACATTTTAAAGGTTTGTAAAGGGTACTTTTTCTAAGCGATTGGATGGGGTTAATCCGCGACCGACTTTAGCTTGAGGTTGACCGTTTAACATGACCAAATCACCACTAAAATTCGTTCTTAATGTGACTAAGTAGAGCCCAACCCCATATAAATCCACTGGGGCTTTTAAGTCTTCAAACCATTTGATTTTATCAGGGTTAAAACCCGATGAAACAACAATCTTAACATGGTTAAATCCTTCAGCGTTCAATGTTTCCCTTAAGGCAATAATGAGCCATGGATTGACCCCGTGAGGATCCCCTTCTTTTAAAGGATGGCGTTTAAAATGTTCATCAATCAAACTACTGGAGGTATCGACACGAACGGCATTTAATTTCGTGGTAAATTTTCTTGCAACCTTAAGACTGTCTGTGATCACATCATTGTGATAATCCACTAAGGCGGTTAATCGGTCATTAGGAAACATTTGGACATAATATTCACAGGCTTTGATAAGATCGCCTTGGCACATTTGGATGAGGGCATGGGGCATGGTTCCCATGCCTTTACCACCCCACCAAGCCCCTTGGGCATCGGTACTGACCCGATCAATGCCCATGATGTAGGAAGCATAACCATCGCCACTTTGGGTATGATAATCATCTTGGCGATCCGCCATGGAGAATACGGGTTTACTATTGGCAACTTTTAAGACATCTCGGGTGTTGGTTGCCACTGATGACCGGCGGGATAAAATTCCATCTATCGTGGATTCTAAGAAGCCAAAATCTTCATAAGCACCGGTGATGCGTAACACCGGTTCTTTAGCACCAACGACTTGGCCATCATGAAGCGCTTCAATGATTAATTTTTCTGGATGATGGGCAAAGGTATGAATCAGCGCGATGACTTCATCTAATCCACAAACGACTAAATCAGGTTGCCATTGAAAAAACTGCATGGTCACAGTTTGTCGTGGCATGAATTCTTGAATAATTTTTTGGGTTTTCACAAAATAGTTAGCCGTGTAAAAATATTGGCGAATACTTTCCGGAAATTGGAAAGTTCGATTCGTTAATCGTGAAAGTTTTCCTTCTTTTTTTAATTGGATTTCATTGAGCATAAAAATCCTTTCCGATGATCGCAGTTTGGGGAAGCACGAACACACCCACTTGGGTTTCCGGGGAGATACCTAAGGTTTTTTCAGAGCAAAACATGCCTTGTGAAGCGACTTGCATCATCATCCCTTCTTGGATGAATGTACCATCATTGAATAAGGTGCCAGGCATGGCTACCACGACTTTATCAAGTGGTTTAACCTTCTTTGAATTGGTCACTATTTGAATGGTTTTTTGACCAAGATTTACTTGGCAAACAAAGAGCTGGTCTGCATCAGGATGGGTTTCAACTTGGGTGATTTCACCAATTGAAAACCCGGAATGAAATGGGTTTAAAGATTCACTAACCCCAGCTTTTTTTAATAAAGCATTGATGGTCTCTAGCCACGATGCTTCAATCCGACGAAGGATGCCAGAAGTTAAGGCCGGTAAATAAGTTTTAGGTTGATAAAGGTTCATGCCAATCAAGGTTTGATCATGATAAATCATCACCAAATCGCCATGACGAATCGAGCGATTCGCGGTGAGATTGGGCTGCAAATAAAGCGCCAATAAATCCCCTAATGTGGTTGGTTGATACACCCAATTAACCATGATGATCTGCCTTTGCTAATTTCGCTAATAGATTAGGATTTAATTTTCTGAGCATCCTCAATAGTGTTTTTTTACTCGCAAAGAAATCACGCGTATCTAAAATTGTGCTTGGAGAATGAATACTACGGGCGACGATACAGTGGGTGAGGGTCATGATCCCTTCAAGACTTTTATGAACGGCACCCGCATCGGTACCACCTGGAGAGGAATAATATTGATAAGGAACGTTGGCTTGTTTTGCCATCGCTTCTTGCCAGGATATTAACGCTGGACGGGCAACCATCGATGCATCAATGTAACGTAAGAGTAACCCGCCACCCAATTGTCCTTGTTCACTCGTATCGCCACTGGAATCTCTAGCAGGAGAGCAATCTAAGACGATTGCAAAATCAGGTTGAATCATCGTTGTACTGGTAGTGGCACCTCTCAAACCTACTTCTTCTTGAACGGAGGCTCCTACATATAAATCATATGGTAAGGTTTTATTTTTTAGCGCGCGAAGCATGGATAAACCCATCACCAAGCTATAGCGATTATCAAACGCTTTTCCAAGAATTCTTTGGCCATCTGCTAACGGGGTAAAGGGAGAAGCATAGGTGACCATATCACCCAGGAGAATCCCTGCTTTTTCAGCAGTCTCTTTACTGGTAAAACCAAAATCAACATAAACACTTTCTACCGAAGGCACACCTTGATTAACCCCTTTAAGTAAATGGGGAGGCGTCGTATCTACTGCGCCTAAATAAACCTTGCCTGAACGAGTGGTAAGATGCATCCTTTGCACAGTTAAGGTCAAGTTATTAATCCCACCAATCGGAACGATTTTTACCATGCCATTTTTTTCAAGATGACTGACCATAAAACCAATTTCATCCATATGGCCTAAAATTAAAACTTTTTTTGCGTTGGAAAGACCGCTTTTTTTCACGGCAAACACACTACCTAAATGATCGGTGATGGTTTCAAAACCTAACTCTTGGTAGGCCTTCAATAAATAAGATGCAAGTTGATTTTCTTGACCAGAAATCCCATTGAGTTCGGACAAGATTTTAAATAATTTAAATTCGTAAGGGGTTAACATGGTTACTCCTTTTGAGCAATAAACCTATAAATAGGTTGCCCTTGATTGCGAAAAAAGGCTTCATATTCTGTGGTGACATCCTTAGGTTCGACTTCAACATAAGGGGCGTCTAGTCGTATCATATTATAAGGCATTCGTTTGAGATTCTCTAAGGAATATTGGAATAATTCTAGGTTATCCGTTTTCAAATAAATCATGCCTTTAGAAGCAAGGATTCGATTGATTTTTTCTAAATTACCTGGCGCGGTTAAGCGGCGTTTGTGATGGCGTAACTTTGGCCATGGATCGGAAAAATTAAGATAAATTTCTGAAAAGAAACCATCTTGCATTTGAAAAGATGCTTTGGCAAAATCCCCAAGGATGAGTTTGACATTATGAGCATTTAACGGCAGGATTTTTTTCAAAGCGAAAGCGAGGACTGTGGTGACACGTTCAATCCCATAAAAAAACGTCGAAGTGTCTCCTTGGCTTTTGCCAAAAATAAAGTCACCTTTACCCGTTCCGATTTCTAACGCGTAGCGTTTGAAGTCAGCTTGGGTTGTAATCTCAGCAGTATCGGGCTGGACGTATTCAGGATGTTCAGCGATGAGCGGTTTTGCCCAAGGCTTACTTTTTAGTCGCATGCAGGTTGCCTAAATCAAAGATTGCCCGGGCGTAGATGGCGATCGATTGGGTAAAATCCTCTAAATCAATTTTTTCATCATTTTCATGGATGAAGTCTTCTTTCGTAGGGAATTTACTTCCAAAGGCCACCGTATTTTTTGCTTCTTTGGCATAGGTGCCACCACCAATGGTAATCATGGGGGTCACTTTATCTCCGGTTTCATCTTGATACGCGTGAAGCAACGTTTGAATCATCCGTGCTTTTGGATCAAAGACCAGCATAGGTGAGGTGCCTAATGTTGCAAAGGTTAATGGGGCGGGGGTGATGGCTTTTAATCTGTTTTCCACTTTGGCATAGTCCACGGTTTCTGGATAACGGAAATTGGCAATTAAGGAAAAATGATGACCATCATAACGAATTAATCCAATGTTATTCGTGGTGTCCTTCAGTAAGGGACCTGTCGCATCAATCCCTAAATTTTTACCCGTGTAATCTTGATATTGTTGGGCAAGGGTATTTAAAGGTTCTTGTGGATAAACTTTTGCTAAAAAAGATAATAAAGCGGTGCCAGCGTTTTTTCCAAGTTGTGGCAAGGAACCGTGGGCAGCTTTACCAAGGAAGGTAATGCGCGCTTTGTTTCCAATTACTTCATAGGTATATGGGAAACCAAAACTTTGCAGGCCGCGTTCTAAGGAAAAGAGAGGATCGACTTCTGCAACGGCCTTGTCGATCACGGAGTTCGCGACAATCCCTGCATTGATCATATGAATCCCACGTAGGTGGACATGACCACTGATTTCAAAATTGCTAATCCCTTTTTCTCCGTAGATCAATGGGAAATTACCATCTGGGGTAAACCCGGCTACTGCATAAGGTTTCTTTAATTGATGGAAATAATACTTTAAACAACCACTCCCTTTTTCTTCATTGCCGCCGATGACCAATTTGACTTGGAAACCTTTGATGAGTTGTTTTTCTTTTAACATTTTTAATGCATAGTATGAGGCAAGCGCAGGCCCTTTATCATCACTGGTGCCGCGACCATACATCCTGCCATTTTCAATCACACCACCAAATGGTGTATGCTGCCAACCTTCGGCAACAGGGACGACATCTGCATGGGCATAAACGGCGATCAAAGGTCCTGTTCCAAAGGTAATTTCTGTGACATGACCATCACAGTAATCAACTTGGAAACCATCTTTTTCTGCTAGTTTACCAATAAATTGTAAAGCTTGATAAACCGTTTCACCATAAGGTTTTCCTGGGCGAATGGTTTTGTCATCATGAACGGAAGGAATTTGAATCCAGCGAGCTAACTGGGCAGTCGCCTCCTGATGATACGCGTTACAAAAAGCCGCAAATTGTGATGCCATGTTTGCATCCCCCTAAAGTTTAGTTTCTTGCAAGTTCCGAATTAACGGAACTTGGTGAAGCGCCACATATAATGTGGGAATGATGATGGCAGCAAGCACTGCTTCAATCAACCCATTTAACCCCAGAATAAAGCCAATAAAATTAATAATATTGCCAAAGGTTTCAACAAACGCTGCCCCTTCAAAGAGCCAAAGCATCGTTAACACCAATACTGTATGTAATATCGTGCCAATTAATGCAGCAACACTTAACGTGACTAATTGAAATGGACCTTTCACTTTTTTAGCAAAGAGAAAGACCACTCCGGCAATCAAGCCAAACAAGATTCGTGGTAAAACGGAAATGAGGGGATTAATAAAAAACAAATCCGTCGGTTGTGGCGTGGGATTCGTTAACACCACAAGCAAGGAAACTAAGCCAAAGGTAAAACCAAACAAGGTTGCCGATTTTGGATTTAATAACACCGCACCTAACAGCACGGGAAGATGCATGATGGTGATAGAAACACCCGCACCTAAGGGAATAAACCCTAAAAAGGGAATAAAGCCCATGAGGGCAATCAAGGCAATAATCATGCTATGTAAAGTGAGCAATTGAATGCGTTGGCGAGTGGTCATCGTTGACATAGTTGAATCCCTTTCAATGATAAGTTAGGTTCATGCACTAACTTGAGAGAAAAGTAAGGTAACAATAAAGGGGCATACCCACCTGTTAAGACGATGGTTGGGTTTTGTCTATGAAAAGCATTCATGCCTTGCTTAATCAAACCTTCAATCATATGGACTTGACCAAGAATAATGCCACTTGCGAGCGCTTGTTCGGTATTCTTGCCAAAGACTTCTTTGGGTTTGGTAATGTTCATCGTTTGAATTAAGGCGGCATTTTGATTGAGCGCCTTAAATGAGGTGAGAATGCCGGGCGCAATGGCAACGCCTTCAAACCCGCGATCATGAATCGCCATCACTTTGGTTGCCGTGCCAAGATCAATGATGATTGCCTCGGATTGATACAACGCTTGGGCAGCAACCCCATCGACGATGAGATCAATGCCCAATTCATCCGGTTGGTTAATGCGAATCGTAAATTTGGGATAATCTTTTCTGGTGATGAACCGTGGTTGATACGTGGTTAACTGAGCGAGCGCTTTGACAATTAAGTGGCGCAAGGCTGGTTTAACCGAAGCAAGCCCTATCTCACTGATCTGATATGTTTCAAACATCGGTTTTAACCAAGCTTGATAAGTTTTAATCGTGGCAACAGGAGGATGATCAAGATGAGAATGAAAGACCAAGTTTCCTTGATCGAAAACACCAGCTTTAATGGAAGTATTACCTAAATCAAGGGCAAGGAACATACTCTTATCCTACTACAAAGTTCATCATTTTGCCTTTGACATAAATGACTTTCTTAATGGTCAACCCTTGCAAGAATTTACTGACATTGGCATCTTGTTTTGCCATTACTTCAATTTCCGCATCACCGATACCGGTAGGGAAAGTTAAGGTCGCACGTAATTTACCATTCACGGCAATCGGTAATTCAAACGTATCTTTGATAAGTTTGCTTGGATCAAACGTTGGCCAAGGGGCATAAGACAGCCATTGGGTTTCCCCTAATATTTGCCATAGTTCTTCGCCAAGGTGTGGGGCGACACAATTGAGCATTTGCACAAACCCTTTTAAGAAAGGAACAGGGATGGTCGTCGCTTTATACACATCATTGATAAAAATCATCATCTGGGAAATGGCGGTATTCAGTTGAAGTTGTTCAAAATCGTTAGTCACTTTTTTCACCAAGGTATGGTAAGAAAAATCTAATTGACCATCGCTTGTTTTCACCCATTTTTGCCGATATTCTTGTTCAGTGAATAAGCGATAAACGCGGTCTAAAAAGCGCCGGGATCCTTCTAAGCCTTGGTTAGACCAAGGTAAAGAAGCTTCAAGGGGTCCCATAAACATTTCATACATTCTCAACGTATCAGCCCCATATTGTTCAATGATCTCATCTGGGTTGACCACATTACCGCGAGACTTTGACATTTTTTCCCCATTTTCACCAAGAATCATCCCTTGATGAAAGAGTTTTTTAAAAGGTTCTTCGGTATGGACAACGCCAAGATCATAAAGAAATTTGTGATAAAAACGGGCATAAAGTAAATGTAAAACGGCATGTTCAGCCCCACCGACATAAAGATCAACGGGTAACCAATGCTTTAAAAGTTTTTCATCGGCAATGGCGTTTGGATTTTTTGGATCTAAATAGCGAATGTAATACCAGCAACTTCCCGCCCATTGCGGCATGGTGTTGGTTTCTCTGACATAGGCTTTACCATCCATGACCACATCTAACCAGGCACCGGCATTCGCAAGCGGAGACTCGCCAGTCCCGGATGGTTTAAATTCCTTTAGGTCGGGCAGTAATAAGGGAAGTTCATTGATCTTCAGTGGTTTAACGGTACCATCTTCTTTACTAATTAAGACAGGAATCGGTTCACCCCAGTAACGTTGCCGAGAAAATAACCAATCGCGAAGTTTATAGTTGGTTTTATATTGGCCTTGTTGCTTTTGAATCAAGAAATCAGTGACCGCTTTTTTAGCAGGTTCAATGGTTAATCCGTTGATAAAATCAGAAGCAATGTGCTCCCCATCTTCGACCATCGCGGCATCCTTGATGTCACCTTTGATCACTTGACGAATCGGTAACGCATAGTGTTTGGCAAATTCATAATCGCGTTGATCATGCGCAGGAACTGCCATCACCGCGCCGGTCCCATATCCATACAGGACGTAATCCGCGGTCCAAATGGGTAAAGCTTCACCATTGATGGGATTGATTGCAAAAGCACCAGTGAACACACCCGTTTTTTCCTTGTTTAATTCAGTGCGGTCTAGGTCTGATTTACTTGCAGCCGCCTGCACATATGCTTCAACCGCTGCTTGTTGTGTTGGGGTCGTTATCTTTTTTAGTAAGGGATGTTCAGGTGCTAAGACAACATACGTGGCACCAAACAAGGTATCCGCACGAGTGGTATAAACGGTGAACTTTTCTTGACTGCCTTTGACATGAAAAATGATTTCAGTTCCAGTCGATTTGCCAATCCAATTTTTTTGCATGTCGCGCGTGGAGGTTGGCCAATCTAATTGGTCTAAGCCTTTTAATAATTTTTCCGCATAAGCAGTAATTTTTAATACCCATTGACGCATCATCCGTCGTTCGACAGGAAACCCACCCACTTCGGATTTACCATCGACCACTTCTTCATTGGCGAGCACGGTGCCAAGCGCGGGGCAAAAATTCACCGGTTTTTCATCGATATAGGCTAAACCATTTTCTAATAATTTAATAAAAATCCATTGGGTCCAACGGTAATAATCCGCATCAGTGGTGGCAAGCTCTTTACTCCAGTCATAACTAAAACCTAAGGCTTTGATTTGCTTTTTGATGTTGGCAATGTTTTTTTCCGTAAACCCAAGGGGGTGATTATTCGTTTTTAACGCATATTGTTCCGCGGGCAGACCAAAGGCATCCCAACCCATCGGGTGGAGCACATTAAACCCTTGCATCCGTTTCATGCGCGCGACAATATCGGTCGCCGTATACCCTTCAGGATGGCCTACATGTAAGCCTTGGGCCGAAGGATAAGGAAACATATCTAACACATAAAATTTGGGTTTACTAAAATCATACACATCGGTGTAAAAAACTTTCTTTTCATTCCAAAACGCTTGCCATTTTGGTTCAATAATTTTGTGATTGTATCCCATGGTTTTGCCTCCTAAAAAAAACAAAAACGCCCTAGAAAGGACGCCTCAGCGTGGTACCACCTTACTTTG
>JBMTFA010000001.1:0-60125 GCA_049433705.1 Bacilli bacterium | reverse complement strand
AAGAAACGTTTAGAATTAGGGATTACAACCTTTGCGGAAACGCTACCCAATCCAAAAACGGGTGAAGTGATTTCCCAAGACATTCGCTTACAACAAATTATTGAAGAAATTCAATTGGCAGAAAGATTGAACCTTGATTATTACGGCGTTGGTGAACATCATCGGAAAGAGTTTGCTGCGAGTGCGCCTGCGGTCATCTTGGCGGCAGCAGCGTCTGTGACAAAAAAGATTAAGTTAGGCAGCGCAGTTACCGTGTTAAGCAGTGATGATCCAGTCAGGGTCTATCAACAATTTGCGACATTGAATGCTTTATCCCATGGTCGCGCTGAAATCACTGCCGGTCGAGGAAGTTTTATCGAATCCTTTCCTTTGTTTGGTTATGACTTAGATGATTACGATGCATTATTTGAAGAAAAATTATCGCTTTTATTAAAGATTCGTGATCAAGAAATTGTCTCCCATGAAGGCAAACATCGTCCCTCGATGAATCGTTTAGGCGTGTATCCTCGCACCCAGTATCCTTTGATGATTGCCCGAGGTGTTGGTGGCAGTCCAGAATCGGTTCTCAATGCTTCGCTTGCTGGCATCCCATTGTTTCTTGCGATTATTGGTGGCGAACCCATTCGCTTTAAACCCTATGCGGATTTATATCGTCAGCGTTGGACGCACAAGCATGCTCCCTTTATTGCGGTTCATTCGCATGGTTTTATTACCGAAGATGTGTCGCAATTAGAACATGAACTTTTTGAGTCAATGGCAAGTGTGATGAATCAAATTGGTCGGGAACGCGGTTGGGCTCCTTATACACGGGCTACGTTTCAAGCTTCCTTAAGACCCGAAGGCGCTTTGTATGCGGGAACCCCAGAAGTGGTGGCAAAGAAAATTATCACGTTTAGCAAAGAGATGGATATTGATCGCTTTGCCTTACATGTTCCTGTTGGCTATATGGACCACAAATTGGTGATGCAAACCATTCGTTTGTTCGGTGAAAAGGTTAAACCGATCATCGATCAAGCGTATGGCGTTTAATCTTGTTTATTTAATTGTGGTAATGGTGTGAATTGGAAACCGTAAGGTTTGCTTGGCATCTTTGGCGCGTTTACCGATTGATATTAATACCACTGGTTTATAACGATTCGTATCAATCTCTAAAACTTTCATAAAATTATCGCGATCAAAACCACCCATGGGGCAAGAATCATAACCATAGGCTCTGGCAACTATCATTAAGTTTTGCGCGACCAATCCACAATCAAGTAACCCTTCACGATCGAGGGATTCTTTGCTTCGAGTCGCACGAGCTTGTTCTGCTTTTTGATTGCGAACTTTATAGTGTTCTTCGGTAATAAAACCAGCATCGAGTTCCATCTTATTCATAACAGGGAACAAAGCATAACGATCTAAGTCATTGAGGATTAATATTAAGGCACTCGCGGTGTCTAATTGCGGGGTGTTAAATAATACATACGGTCTAAGTTTTGCTTTTAATTCCGGGTTTTGAATGACAACAAAGCGCCAGGGTTGTAAGTTCCAGCTACTTGGAGCACTACTTGCTTCGGTGAGCATCTTTAAAAGGGTTGCTTCGTCGATCTTCACTTGGGGATCATATTCCCGAATCGATTGTCTAGATAAAATGGCTTGAATTGTATCCATGGTCTATACCTCTACTTAAGCGATTATATCGAAATCATCTCTTTGAAGTTAGTAAAATACTTTTCAAGAATAAATAAGATAATATATAGCTATGCCAAATAAAAAATCTGCCATTCTCGTTGGGGTTAAACTTCCTCACTTTACTGATTTTGCCCAAGCCTTTGAGGAATTGGATAATTTAGCCTTGGCGTGTGATTACTATGTGCTCAAAAAAGTGACACAAACGCTAGATGCACCCACCAATCATTATTATTTAGGTTCAGGTAAGGTGAGTGAAATCAAAGCCATCTTAGAAGATACGGGTGCAAAAACAGCCATCTTTGATACTGAATTATCGCCTGTACATATTCGCAATTTAGAAAAAGCGTTAGATGTAGACATTGTCGATCGGACAATGTTGATTCTTCAAATTTTTGAATCACGGGCAAAAACCAATGAAGCAAAGTTACAAGTAGCAGTTGCTAAAGCGTCTTATATGTTGCCACGATTAATTGATCATGAAGCAAACTATGACCGTCAACGCGCCGGTGGCAAAGCGAATAAAGGTAGCGGTGAAACCAAATTAGAAAAAGATAAACGGACCTTGCGTAATGCAATCATTAAATATAAAAAGGAATTAGCAACATTAACCGAAAAACGGCGCGTTCAAAGGCTGCAACGAAAAGACAAACATGTGTTTTCCGTCGCGATAGTAGGTTACACCAATGCTGGTAAGTCCGCGTTAATGAATCAATTTTTATCGATCGCGCACCGTTCCCAACATAAAAAAGTGTTAGAAAAAGATATGGTGTTTGCCACACTTGAAACCTCTTCTCGATTAATTAGTTTGCCTAATTTGATTAAATTCATCGCCGTCGATACAGTAGGATTTGTCAGACGCTTACCGCACCATCTGATTGAGGCATTTAAATCGACGTTAGAAGAAGTAAAAGAAGCGGATTTGATTTTACATGTGGTCGATATTTCGGATCCTGAGTTTCTCCATTTACTCACCGTTGCAGACGAGGTGCTTCAATCGTTAGGGGTCGGCCAAATACCTGTCCTCTATGTATTAAATAAGATTGATATCATTCGCAAACCGCAAGGGGAATTGCCATTAAATCATGTCAAAATTTCTGCGTTAAGAGGATTAGGGATGCCGCAACTCATGATGAAAATATCGGAATATATTTTGCAAGATTATCATCCGTTTGAATTAAAGATTCCATATACCCAACAAGAAATGATTGAGCAATTACGTAAAGATGGGATTATGTTAGAAACGGATTATCAAGATGATGCGATTTATGTTTCAGTGGCCTTACCTCAACATCGATTAGCCGCCTATGAAGCGTTTATTGATCATCACGACTTAAATTAAGCAACCAACACAAGATCCACTGGAACATCTAAACGACTTGTCATCAAGCGCTTTTCCATTTGAAAGGGATAAGCAACCCCAATCACATGTGCAGGGCGAATGTGAAGTAAAAACCGATCAAAGTAACCTTTGCCAAAGCCAATCCGATTGCCGGCAGGATCAAAGACAATTCCTGGGATGATGATCATATCCAGTTGTTGACTCGCATCTATATTTTCTAACGGTTCAAGAATGCCTAATCCACTTTTTTCTAACTTGGTATCAGCATGATAAGGAACATAGATCATGTCGAGATCAACCACTTTGGGTAAGTAAAATTGTTTCGCATCGGTTAATAAGGCAAGCAAGTTTGGTTCGTTTTTGATTGGCGCATAAAGTCCAACATGTTTCGCGCTTTGATAAGCAGGCAAAGCCCGTATTTGTTTGATTAAAGAAAGGGAGTAAGCATTCACTTCCTCTAAGGATAATGCAAGACGCTTGGTGAGGATGGTTTCTCTTAATGCTTCTTTCATAGCGATATTTTAGCACAACCCTTGTCTTCATTAAGGCAAGCAATCTATAGCGAAGGTATGTGGATTTCCAATGTTTTTATTGGACTAGCAGTTGTGGTGATGCTCTTGCTATTTCAAGTAATCTATGGGTTAATCTTTAAGGATGGAAAAAATACACGGATGATTAAAGCAGTGATTGGTAGTGCCTATTTTGCTCGTACCAATGAGTTTAAATTGGTCAATCGGTTTGCCAAACCAGGCGGGATTGTCTTTGTTGGGGATTCATTAACGCAACGCTATCCTTTAAGTGATTTTTATCCCGGTCTCCATGTGTATAATCGCGGGATTGATGGGGACACCACCGTCGGCCTAAGTAAACGACTCGATTTATCCATTTTTGATTTAAAACCAACGTTACTCGTCTTACAAATTGGGACGAATGACTTACAAGTACAAGGCCTTAGTAAAGAACAAACCGTGGCGAATATGCAAGCAATCATCAAAACAATTCAAGAAAAAATGCCGAGTTTAAAAGTCTTATTGGTCTCGCTATATCCAGTCAATCAAACCACCGATAAACTTGTGAATCGCATCATCGTCGGCCCAAGAAAGAATGAAGATTTGCAATGGATGAATAGTCAATATCAACAGATTGCTGGTATAACGTTTGTCAATGTTTATCCTGAACTCTTAGATGAACATGGCGATTTAAACATGCAATATTCGAAAGAAGGATTACACCTATCTTTAGCGGGGTATGCCAAAATTACCCCAGTGATTCAAGCTGCAATTGCGAAGGTTTTAGGTTGAACCTAATTATTTAAGTTGTTGTTGGGCGTAATGAAGCGCGGCAAGGGCGGGATCAATGTCTTGGTCTTTTGCCATTTGGTAAATTCTCGTTAAGCGTTGACCAATGCGTTTGACTTCTTGGTTCACTTCCTCTAGTTGATAATCCGAATGATATTCGTGATAAACATTGATCAGTCCACCTGCATTAATAATGAAATCAGGGGCAACAAGTATGCCCATCGCTTTCGCTTTCGGTCCATGGATACGATCATCTAATAAAATATTATTGGCACTGCCGGCGACGATGGTTGCTTTCATGAATGCCAAGGTTGCATCATTTAGGATGCCACCTAACGCACAAGGGACAAACACATCCACAGGTAACGCAAAGATGGCCGCTTGATCGACGACTTTGAGGAACGGATATCGCGTCAAGATGGTGTGAACATGGGTAGGATTGATATCGGCTATCGTAATGTTTTGAACACCCGCTTTAACGAGTTGATCCACAATAAAAGAACCCGTTTGTCCAACCCCTTGAACGGCAAAGGATAGATTTGCGAGTGGTTTATCAGGCATGGCAAAGGCAACGGATGCTTGAATGCCAATAAACACACCGAGCGCGGTAAAGGGTGAGGGGTTGCCAGATTTCCCTTCTCGACCGACAACATGCGGCGTTTGCTTGGCAATATGGACCATATCGGCTGTGGTCGTGTTGACATCCTCCGCGGTAATGTATTGGCCTTTAAGTAAATTCACATAATAACCATAGGCTTCAAATAAGGCGGGCGTTTTGATGACCTTCGCGTCGCCAATGAGCACAGCTTTACCGCCACCAAGCGATAAATCTGCGCCAGCAGCTTTATAAGTCATGCCTCTAGCGAGTCTTAACACATCGGTTAAAGCAGCTTGTTGATCAGGGTATTGCCATAGACGAGTGCCCCCTAAGGCTGGTCCGCGTTTGGTACTATGCACTGCAATATAGCCATGGAGATGCGTTGGCTCATCTTTAAATTCCATGACAATTTCATAACCAGGGATTTTATGAAAAATTGGTGGTTGATAATGCTTCATACGTTCATTATAAACAAAAAAACCCTTGGTTGAACCAAGGGGTCAAAAAGGTAAGAAATGACTTATTTTTTTGGTGGTTCTCTGTAGTTGATGGTCACTTGTGGGAAAGGAATATCGATGCGATTTCGATCACAGAAGATTATGAATTCGCGATTGATCAGACGAATGGTCTTAGGCCGATAAATTTCTTTGACCTTTGCGCCAAACTTTAAGTTTACAGAAGAATCCGCTAACGCTGAGACACCTAACTTAGTGAAATCACCTTCAAGGATATCCGCATAGTTTTTTTAAAGTCAGGAATGGATTCTTTTTGTAATATCGCTTCTAAGGCTTCCACATCGGTTTCATAAGAAACGCCAACTTCGGTCTCTATTTTTTTATTGGATCTAAACACGTCATATCGTTATGACTAACTTTGTTGACGTGACTACTTACCTCATAATAGGTGAGATCGGTAAAATTGGTCGGTTTAAATAAGAAGTTAAATTCATCGCTGGGGGTTTTCGGATGGACCCAATGGCGCCACTGATCAGGATTCAGCATCACAGGTAGGCGATCATGAATAGGTGCCATTAATGCATTTGCCTGCGTTGTCATGAGGGTGGTAAACACCTTTTTGCCTTCTGGGTTTTGGACCACTTGATATAGACCAGCAAAGATGAGCAATGGTTGTTGCTGCGGATGAAACCAATAAACCCGAGATGGTTTTACATCACGCTGCCATTCATAAAAGCCTGAGGCAATGACCAAACACCGGCGTTGTTTGATTAACGAACGGAACATCGATTTTTCAAAAATAGATTCGCTTCGAGCATTACTCACGACTTGTGATGTGCCATTCCCTAGGGGTAAACCCCAACGCGCAAGTCCAATTCGGTATTTTTCACCATCATGAATAAGAACCATCACTTGTTGCGTCGGAGCGATATTAAATTGCGGAAGCGGATAGGCAGCTTCATCCATTTCTACCTGAAAATGATCCCAAAGTAAGCGGGAGGTATGTTGCCAATCGAAATGAAGACCAAACCGTCCACACATGCTTCTATTTTAACTTAAGTGAGTATGAAGGAAAAGGTAAGCTTAAATATGGTCTATAATAAATTTGTGGATGCATATAATCTTTTTATCACCGTAATCCATTGTGGATGGATTTTCCGATTAAAGTCATCCATTTACGATGAATGCCTATCAAAGATTGGCGATGCACAATGATTCGCAGGGGGAATCATGAACTTATCGATAGGCGATAAAATCAAACGTTTAAGAGTTGAAAAGAAAATGAGTCAAGAAGCGCTTGCAAAAGCGCTTTATTTTAGCAATCGAACCATCAGTAATTGGGAGAATAATCTTCGTGAAGTCAGCATCAGTAATTTACAGAAACTCGTAAATTACTTTCAAGTTCCCATCACCTATTTCACGGAAGAGACGTTAACCTCATTACCAAAAAACGGTACCTATCAGCAAATTAAAGTTAAAAAAATTGCACTGAGTGACCGTTATTTTTATTTCTTGTTTGTTCTATTTTTTGTGAATGCATCCTTTCTTTGGGTTCCTTTTCAAAATCGTTTAAACTTGGCCGCTTTCTTAATGGTGTTCTGGGTGGGATTGTTGATTGTTACCATCGGCCGATACACCACCCTAGATCGACAACGAACAAAATCTTACTTCGTTGATGTGAATAGTAAAGTCAGATATATCACTAATTATGGTTTGAAAGAGCGGCGTCAATTTAAGTTATCCATTATCTTGCATTATGGTTTAGTTTTCATCATCACTTTATTTTTTTATTTGGGTATTTACACAATGATTAATCAACTGAATTCAGAAAACGACCCCATTATGAATCTGTGGCTCATTGGCTTTATTAGTTTTATGAGCTTGATTCATCTTTTTATTATTTTTCGAGAATTTTTTTCTGGTTTTAAACCAGAAGAATTACCCTACACAAAAGAAATTTATGATTTTGGGATGACGCTTCATCGAAGCGTAGTAACGCTACATTATGCCATGGTGATTTTTACCCTTATTTATATGAATGCATATGGGGCTTCTATATTTCCCTCTGACCTAATGCTGTTTGTCGTCATCAATGGATTAGCCTTAATCGTATTGTTACGGATGACCTTATTAATGATTACCAAATATTACGATTCTTATCGATTGATTATTGATGACATAAAATGATGATGAAGAATTTTATCATCCTCACTTTCATTCCACACTTTGTGGAATTTTTCCACAATCGGTCTTTTTCTATTCTCAAAGTTTAACCCCTTATTTATATTATTATCACTGGGGTTTAGTGCCCAAGGATTGAATGGGGAAACCTAGTTAGCTATCAAGATGTCTGAACCCAGGGATATTCATCTTGATTGCTAATTAGATATCAGTCTAAGGGCACACTAAACTATGCTAAACTAACGTGGTGAAGATCATTAAAGAACCACGATTTATTGAAGCCTTAAACCGCGAAGCCAATTTATATATTGGCTTACCAGATCAATACCAACCACAGAAGCAGTATAATGTGGTTTATTTTCATGATGGCCACAATTTGTTTTATCGAGAAGACGCCTATGCTGGGGAAATTTGGGATGTTGCTTCTGCTTTTAACACCAAGGATATCCCACCCTCCATTGTGGTGGCATTAAGTTGTGCAATGAAAGGCAATCATCGGATGCAAGAATACAATGTCTTTCCTTCGCAATTTCCCTCCCATCCGACATGGAGTGCGCCGGGACGGGGCATGACCTATTTACAATATTTACTTTTTGATTTAAAAAAAGAAATCGATTCAAGATTTTCTACGCTTAAAGAGGCAAAGCATACTGCCATGATTGGCAGTTCCATGGGTGGGGTCATCTCCCTTGAGGCAGGCTTACTATACCCAGAGATTGTTGGAAGAGTGGCGGGCCTTTCGAATGCCTTTTATGCTTCCACTAAGGAAATTTTGCAATTAATTCAAAGTAAACCTCTATTATTATCTAAATTGTATTTAGATACAGGCGATCAAGAGGCTGGTTTAGAAATTGCGAAAGTTTACATGGAAAGTAATTTGGCGGTTAAAGCAGCGATTGAGGCAAAAAAGTCATTAACACAATTTCAATTCCAAATCATCCCTGGTGGTCAACACAATGAGGCCGCTTGGCGATCAAGATTGCCTAAAATTTTAAAGTTCTTACTCAAGGATTAATTTTTACCAATAAAATCAATCATAGGATTGTTTAATGGTCAGGAGGCGAAAGCAATGAAATCTAACAAGATGAGTTTACTTGCCATCGGGGGCGCAGCGTTATTGGTGGGATGTGGGTTAGCAAGCCCTAGTTTACCGGCCAATGAACCAGCCGTGCTACCTGTCACGTTAAAACAGGCTTATGCGGAAAAGGCAATCACTGGGGTTAGCATGCTCGCTAGCACGAATATTTTACAAGCAACACCCGCGGTTCAGGGGCCTTTATTAAGAGATGGACAAAACCAAACCCCGGTCACGGAAGAAGCGTTAATTGCTAAATTTACCGAATATTTGACGTTAATGGATAGTTTCTTAACCCCGGAAGGCAATCCTTTCCAATACACAGAATTGGTATCCGATCGCCCTGAATATACCTATCGTTTAAGTATCACTGTCGCGGATTTACTAGGCAGTCCGATGGCGTATGAAATGTATTTCAATGTGAAAGATGACGTGATCACAGAAGAACCTAGTTCCTCTGAAACAAGTTCTGAATCGGACACCTCAACACCAGAAAGCAGTATCGATGGTTCCGAGGTCACCTCAAGCGAACCAATTGCAAGTTCAGAAGTTGTGAGTTCTACAACTAGTCAAACCGAAACCTCTTCAGAAGTCACCACCGATCCACTCGCTCGTCGTGGCGATGACCGGGATGATGAAGACGAAGAAGATGAAGAAGATGAAGATGAAGAAGATGCAGAAGACGACCGTGACCGCGATGAGTATGATCAATATGATGACGAACCGTTAAGAGATCGCCGTGAAGAAAATAGCTACCAAGATTTCCAAGATCGTGATTTAGATGATGATGAAGTTCTCTTGGAAGGGATTGTGATATTTGAAGGCGAAACCTATAGTTTATTAGGGATTGAAGAAATCGATGAAGATGAAACGGAAACCAAGTTCTTTATCTCCTTAGATGAACAAAATTGGATCAAAATCAAACGCGAAGTGGAAGCCGACGAACAAAAATATGATTTAGCGATGAAAAAAGCTGGAGAATTCTCCAAGTTATCCTTCAAAGTGGAAATGGATGATGATGGGGAAGTTGAAGTCAAACTCAAGACCTTAATCAATGGTGAGTTAGTTGCCTACCACTTCGAAAAAGAAATCGAAGATGGCCAAGAAGTGATCAAGATTAAAATTCTTGAAAACAATCAAATGCTCCATGTTCGCGCTGTCCCAGGCGTCGATGAAGAAGGTAACCCAATCTATACCTTCTATGTTCGTGAATCGGGCAAAGGTTATGAAGGTCGTCCCCACGGTGATCACGATGACCGTCGCCCAGGCCGATAAACATTAGACCATTAATTCAAAAGACTACCTATCGGTAGTCTTTTTTATTTGCTAGAAAACAAAGGATTTTCGTGGTTAGTTACAAGAATTTCATCAACCGCCATCAAATCATAAATGCCATTAGCCAAACAATGCCGAATCACCAGTGAGGTTCGGCTATTTAATTTAAAGTAATACCCGGCAGATTGTAATAATTGGATAGCTTCATCAAGGGTAAGTTCTAGACCGATAGCAAAGCGATAAACGTTATCGCGTTCAGGTTGGTATTGTTTATCGGAACGAATTCTTGAAAAGACGGAGCGACTAATACCTATTTTTTGGTAGAGTTTGACTTCATCCACCTCTTTGCTTTGAATAAACGTGAATAAGGTATCACTGAAGCTTTTGCCAAGCTCTTTAATGATTAATGGTTGGGGTGCTAAGGCGTTTGGAAATAAACCAGGCTTGACTTTCTTGTATTGAATCCGTTCAATCGGTTCATCGATTTCTTGATGAAGTTGTGGTTCTTGAAGGAGGGCATCTTCTTCATCCGAAATATTTTGAAAGTCACGGTTTACAAGCCGTGTTATGTATTGAATCCAGTAAGCTTTATCAAACATCGCCATTGTGAAAAGATTATATCACAGGCGATAATCACGTATGTTTGCTATAATCATGATGAGGTTTCTTATGGAAAAAATCATTGAATCGCAACGTGCATTCTTTCAAAGTGATGCGACCAAATCTTATGCTTTTCGCATCCAACAATTAAAGAAACTTAAGGCGTTACTGATCGAGCATCAAACTGCAATTATGGATGCCTTATATGCCGACCTTCATAAGGGTGCTTTTGAAGCTTACACCACGGAAGTAGGGTTTAACTTAAGATCAATCTCCCAAACCATCAAAGCCTTAAAGGGATGGATGAAAGCTAAACGCTATCGAGGGGAGATTTTTTTACCATTTACCAAAGCATTCGTTCAACCCGAACCCAAAGGGAATGTGTTACTCATTGGTCCATTTAATTATCCTTTTCAATTGGTAATTGAACCTTTAATTGGGGCAATGGCGGCAGGGAATACCGCGATCATTAAACCTTCTGAATTCACACCACAAACGGAAGCCATCATTGAAAAGATCATCAATACGAATTTCCCTTCTTCGTATCTTTATGTCATCAAAGGGGATGCAAAAGTCACCAGTGAATTACTGAAACATCGCTTTGACCATATTTTCTTTACGGGTTCCACGAAAGTTGGTCAAATCGTTTACGAAGCGGCCAGTAAGCATTTAACCCCTGTCACCTTAGAACTCGGTGGTAAGAGTCCCACCATCATTGATGAAACGGCGAACCTCAAGGTTGCAGCAGAACGGATTGCCTTTGCTAAATTTACCAATGCTGGTCAAACCTGTATTGCCCCGGATTATGTCTATGTGCACGCATCTGTTGAAAAGGAATTTCTCCAACACTTTAAACAGATCATTGAAAAGCGTTATGCGAACAGTGATACCTTTGGTCGGATTGTTTCGGATCGGCATTATCAACGGTTAAAAGGATTAATTGATCCCGAAAAAGTTGCCTTTGCCATTGAAAAACAATCGGAAACTAAATTTATTGGCCCAACCGTCATGACCCATGTGTCATGGGCAGACAAAGTTATGCAAGAAGAAATTTTTGGGCCAATTTTACCGATGATGACCTTTACATCCATTGATGAGGTCATCCAAACGCTAAAGCAAAAAGAAAAACCGCTTGCCCTTTATTTATTCTCCGAAAACAAAGTCACCCAAAAGCAGATTTGGCAAAGGTTATCGTTTGGCAATGGGGCGATCAATGATGCATTGATGCAAGTCGCTTCCGCCCATCTTCCTTTTGGTGGTGTGGGTCAATCCGGATTTGGTACTTATCATGGCCGCCACTCCTTTGAGACGTTTTCCCACCATAAATCATTCATTATCAAATCGACAAAAATTGATGTACCCATCGCCTATCCTCCTTACGACAAAACAAAATTAGCAGTGATTAAAAAGCTGATTAAGTAACTTAAGGGTCCATCTTTGCAACTTAGTTCGTTTATCCTTTATTTCTAAAACTAGAGGATTAAGATTGTGGTATCCAAGGAGGTCATCTTTATGACATTCAAAACAACCGTCTTAAGTTTAGTTGGCGTCGTATTGTTAGCAAGTTGTGGGCAATCCCCCACCCCCGTGAGTGCTTTGGTCAGTACAGCTGAATCCATGGTCCAACTTGATGAAGGGTTAACCCAAGAAGCAAGTTATGAAACGATGGGGCAACAACCAATGATGCGCATGGCGCCTGAATGGTTACCGATGAACATGGTCAATCCCTTCAGTAATGATTTGGTGGAAATTCGCGAATTACTGGAAATTCTCAGAACCGAACAACAAGCACAAAATCAATTCCGATTAAGGCTACGATTAGAAGCGACCATCGTCAAAGCCTTTGTCGAGGCCATGGCAGAAAATGATTTCTCCATTCCGGAAAATGTCAATACCGCGGTGGCAGAAGAACAAGCCATCCTTCAAGTCTTAAAAACAGACATGAGTTCAACGCGTTCGGAGATTCGTGAAGCTTGGCAATCCTTAAGAACGCTCATGCAACAAGCAGAACGCCCCTTGCGTTTAAATGAAACCTTGATTGCAGAAATTAAAACCATTCTCACTGACTTGGTGCCGTTGGTGCAAACTTTAAAAGCGCAACTCAGCGATACCTTATCCTCGTTACAAGCAATTCGGCTAATCTTAATTGAAGCGGTTCCTGCTTCCATCTCACCATGGACGGAAGCGGTCGCCTTAGAAGTCTCACGCTTTGAAACCCAATTGGTTGCGATGGAAAACTTGGTCACCACCATTCGTGAATTAAGACAAGCGATTGCCACGTTGATGCGGGATATTCGCCAAACGCGGGTCGCTTTAAAGGAAGCGGGGATCTCGTTAACCCTTTCAGAGATTACCGCGATTACCGTGAAGCAGCTCGATGTGGTGTCCATCCGTGGTGATCTCGGTGAAATCGTTGCAAGCATGAAAACGGTACGCGAAGCGATGCAAGGTCAATTCAATCTTGACCAACTTGCAACGCTCAATGATCAATTTGCAACCTTACTAGCGTCAAGCGAAACCATGCTTACTCCGCTCACTGCATTGGTGACCTTACTCACAGACGTCCAAGCGTTATTAGCAAGTAAGTTATAAGTTCATCAACCAAAACACCGCGGATGACATCGCGGTGTTTTTCTTTTGGGAAAAACCATGCGTATAATAAAAGACATGAAAAAAACCTTGAATTTATTCATCACCTTTTTCTGGTTGGGGCTCATCACCTTTGGTGGTGGGTTGGCGATGTTACCCCTCATTCAACACCAAGCGATTCACCGCCAATGGATTAAAAAACAAGATTGGGAAGGGATTGTCACCTTATCCCAATTAACCCCAGGTGCGATTGCGGTCAACTGTGCGAACATTATTGGTTTACGCTATCACGGTAAGTGGGGTGGCTTTGTCAGCGTCTGGGCGATGGTGTTAGGACCGATGTTGGTCATCACTTTATTAGGCGTAGGGTTACAAACTTGGTTAAATATGCCTTGGGTCGTTGCCGCATTAAAAGGAATGTTTTTGGTTGTGTTTGTGCTGTTGACCTATGCGGTGGTGAACTTAGGAAAATATGCTTGGCAATCGCTTTGGATGGTGCCAATTTCTTTCCTTAGTTTTACCTTAGTTTATCTCGGCATCCTAACCCCTTGGATGTTGATTTTGCTTGGGACCCTTAGCATCCTGATGTTGACCTATGGAAGGCAACGGCGATGAGTTTACTCTTTTTATTAGGACAATTTTTACTCCTTGGGGTGTTAACCTTTGGTGGTGGTCTAGTAGCGATTACTTTGTTATTTGATGCGTTTGTAATTCCAGGGTGGATAACGGAAACCTTTTTTTATCAAATGGTGACGATTGCTGAATCCACACCTGGCCCCATTGCGATTAATCTAGCGACCTATTTAGGGTTTACTCAATTTGGGATCATGGGTGGTGTGCTGGCAACCTTTGGATTTGTACTACCTTCAACCTTCGCCATTTGGGTGCTTGATCCCTTGGTGAAACGGTTTCAAAAGAACCTGTATGTCAAAGATTTATTAAAAGGACTAAGAGTCGTTATCTTTGGTTTAATTCTGATCACCTTAGTAAGAATGAGTTTGAATGTTTATCAAGATATCATTGCGTTACCACTGCCTAGTCTAGCCCTGCTTTTGATCACAGCATTGCTTTATCCAAAATTAAAAAACCGCCCGTACTTGCTGATTGCGTTCGGAGCGGTATTTGGCGTGCTCTTTTTTTAGGCTTAGTACATGTCGCCTGGATTTGGCATCGCTGGGGCGGCTGGTTTATCTTCTTTAATTTCAGTAACACCCGCTTCAGAGGTGACCAATAAGGCTGAGATGCTGGTCGCATTTAAAACCGCAGACCGGGTCACTTTGGTCGGATCAATGATGCCTTCTTTAATTAAGTTAACCCATTGACCACCTTTGGCATCAAAACCAAACTCTGGTTTTTGTTTCTTTTGATTTTCAATGATATCGGCACCATTGAAACCTGCGTTTTCTGCAATGTGAAATAAAGGCGCTGATAAGGAATCTAAAACGGCTTGAATCCCACGTTGGACATCCACGTTTTCATCCTTAAGGGTATCTTTTAATTCATTATAGATTTCCATTAAGGTTGCCCCACCACCCGCGACAATCCCTTCAAGGACTGCAGCTTTGGTCGCGTTTAAGGCGTCTTCGATGTGAAGTTTCTTTTCTTTTAGTTCGGTTTCCGTGGTGGCGCCAACTTTAATCACCGCAACACCGCCCGATAATTTCGCTAAGCGTTCTTGAAGATTTTTCTTATCGTATTCGGAAGTAGATTTCTTGATTTGATTTTCTAATTCTTTAATCCGATTGGTGATGGCAGGATTCTTTTGCGAACCTCCGACTAAGGTTGTGGTGTCTTTTTTGATGATGGCGCGCGTGATGGTGCCTAAATCATCAATGGTGACTTCCGAGAGTTTCATCGCTAAATCTTTGGTAATAAATTTACCTTCGGTGAGGATGGCAATATCTTGAAGTTGTTCTTTTTGTGAATCACCGAAACCTGGGGCTTTGGTGACAACGACATTAAACGTGCCACGTAACTTGTTGACGATTAAGGTATTGGTGACTTCGTTTTCGACATCATCCGCGATGATGAGTAAGGGTTTACCAGCTTTGACCACTTGTTCTAACACAGGAAGAATATCTTGCACCGTGGCAACCTTTTGATCGGTCACGAGGACGAGTGGATCTTCAAGTTCAACGGTCATGGTTTCCCGGTTGCTAACAAAATAGGGAGAAAGGTAGCCTTTGTCGTATTGTAAACCTTCCACCACTTGTAATTCGGTATCAAAACCTTTGGATTCATCGACATTGATGACGCCATTTTGGGAAACCTTTTCCATCGCATCGGCAATAATTTTACCGATTTCTTGGCTGCCCGCAGAGATGGTGGCCACGTTTTCGATGTCAGCACGATTCTTTAATGGACGAGACTTTTTCAATAAGCGATCGGCGACTTCTTTTCCAGCGCGTTCAATCCCTTGTTTGACTAACACTGGATTGGCACCTTTTTCTAACGCTTTGAACCCTTGATGAATCATTGCTTGGGCTAAAACGGTAGAAGTGGTGGTCCCATCTCCTGCCATTTCGTTGGTGTTACTTGCGACTTCATAGACAAGTTTGGCACCCATGTTTTCAAAAGGATCTTTGAGTTCGATTTCTTTGGCAATGCTGACGCCATCATCGACGATGGAAGGGGAACCATACCCTTTGTCTAACACAACATTACGGCCTTTAGGGCCTAAGGAAACTTTGACAGTGTCCGCTAAAGTATCGACACCCTTCAAGACTTTTTGTTTGAAGTCACGACCAAATAAAATTTGTTTTGCCATAATGATGCTCCTTATTTTTCAACCTTTGCTAAGATGTTTTCTGCCTTGATGAGTAAATAATCTTTCCCTTCAAGTTTAACGGTAGTGCCTGAATACGTTTGGTAAACCACTTGATCACCGACCTTGATTCCTTCTACTTTAGGACCAGTGGCAAGGACCTTACCAAATGCCGGTTTGTCCTTTTCATCTGTGCTTAAAATAATGCCAGATGCCGTTTTCTTTTCTTCTTTCTCTAAGGCTAAGACCACATATTGTTCGAATGGTTTTAACATAGCCAATCCTCCTTTTAGCACTCTTTATTGATAAGTGCTAAGAATAATTTATATGATTGGCTTTAACGTGTCAAGATATTCGCTATCGAATAAATGACATATAGTTCTTTAATGCGTTAGTAACGGGTTTTTCTAAAATCGCTACCGGTCCATGTTCGACAATTTGTCCTTGATCCATGAAGATGACATAATCCGCAAAATCTCGAACAAAACTTAACACGTGGGTGACAAAAATAAAGTTTTTGCCACTGGTGCGAAGTTCCCGAACGGCTTGTAAAACTTCATAAGCGAGGACTGGATCTAAACTCGCAGTGGGTTCATCTAAAAATACCAATTCAGGATCTAAAGAAAAGGCACGCGCAATTGAAGCGCGTTGGGCTTGGCCACCTGATACATTCTTGGGGAGTTTATGCATTTGGTCTTGGAGGCGAACGCGGGTTAAATAATCTTGGGCAATTTCAATTGCTTTTGCTTTTTGATAGCCACGTGTTTTTTCTAAAATGATTGAGATATTTCTTTCTAAAGTTAGATGCGGAAAAAGATTATGATTTTGAAATACAAACCCAATTTGTTTGCGGTATTGCTCATCGCGAACATCCAAATCATCAATGGTAATCGTGCCTTGACTTGGTTTTTCTAATCCAGAAAGTAAACGTAAAAGTGTTGATTTTCCCGAACCAGATGCGCCAATGATCGCAAGGGATTGGTAACCTTCCAATTGAAAAGACAACGTTTTTAACACTTCAACGTCATATTGATGACTGACTTGATTAATTTGAATTTTCATTGTTGTAACCATTTTTCAATCCACTTAGTCAATTGCGATAAGGGGAGGGTAATCAGTAAATATAATCCCCATAATAAAACATAACCTTCAACAAATAAGAAGGTTCGAGATTGGGCAATGTTAATCGCGTAATAAAGTTCAGCATAGGCAAGGACATATAACAATGCGGAGCCTTTCACAATCAAAGAAAAATTGTTCATCAAAGGTGGCATCAGCACTTTAATGACTTGCGGAATGATGATGTATTGATAACGTTGCCTTGGGGTGAAGCCAAATAAGTCCATCGCCATGTATTGATCTTTAGGAATCGAGGAAAAAGAAGATTGATAGACATTCTTCATGTAAGGGGAAATATAAAGAATTAACCCTAAAATGCCTAATAAGGGACGATTGAAACTACCGAAGGCGGGGCCAATGAGAAAGGCCATCAAGACAATCATCACCAGCAGTGGTGTGCCATAAATGACTTCGGTAAAGACATCCACGAGGGCGCGAAAATATTGTAATTTTGATATGGAAAGTATATAAAAGATAAACCCTAAAACTAAACTCCCAAACAAGGTAATCAATGAGACATAAATGGATGTAAAAAACCCATTGATAATGAGTTGACCATAATCACCAATTAAAGGGGCGATGGTGAAGTTGGCATCACGAACAAAGATGACATAAAGAATGAGCACCAAAAAAGTCGTGATGGCGAGGAGATAGTTAAAGAGTTTTTTCATTCAACCTATTCAGCAGTGATGTAGAAATCGATACCGTAACGTTCTAATTGGGTTAAGACTACGGCATTCCAATTGGCTCTTAATTGGGCATACATACCACCTTCATCATTAAAGGTATCAATGAATGCGTTCGCTTGGGCTAAGAGTTCGGTGTTGCCTTTGTTAACGGCCATCCCGATTGGTGAAGCAACCCATGGATCCCAGACAATCATCGTGGTGTCACGATTCGCTTTAAAACCACTGACAACAGGTGAAGCAGACATTAATAAGATATCGGCATCGCCTTCAGCGACCGCTTCGATTGCGGTGGCTAAGTCGACATATTCTGTGACGGTTTTACCGTAGCTCGCAGGAATGGTAGCAGAAACTTGGGCAGCAATCCCAGCAAAACGAGCACTGGCTAATGCAAGTAAATCTTCTGTGGTGGAATCTTCGTCTAGGTTATTGGTGTCAGCAAAGTCTTGATTCACTAAGGTAATAATCTTGAAGTAAAAGTAAGGATCCGTGAAATCAACCACTTCTTGTCGGGCAGCGGTAATACTCATGCTGGCGATGACAATGTCGATTTCTCCAGATTGTAAAGCGGGAATTAATCCACCAAAGTTTGTGTTGACGATTTCGGTTGGTCTACCTAAATAGGTTCCGAAAGCTTTGGCAACATCCACGGAAATCCCTTCTGGTTCATTTTCAGTGGTGACCGTTTCAAACGGTGGATATCTTAAATCCATCCCCACGCGAATTGGATCTGCTGGTGAACAACCGGCGAGTAAGCCAACGGCAACTAAACTGGAAAGCAAAAGAAATGATTTTTTCATCTTACGACTCCTTTTTTATATTTATACTTAGTTATTTTGCCTTAATTAAAAAGCTTAACCAAGCGATATACTCAAAAACTTTTGATTTATTTTTTCGATTTGTTCGCGTTTAGGCGCATCGATGATGCCGAAGATCATCGTGAGGAGCATTGCTCGTTCGGCAATTGCTCCACTAATGAGGGCATTTCGAAACCAGGCATCTTGAAGATTCTGACTATGATAAAGCAAATGAATAATGACAGGGATACTTTGGTTAATGGCACAAGCGGTCCCCGCGTAATCCTTAATGAACGAAGATGTATCGCTGAGCTCTGTTGCTTTTTTTAAGGTGATGGCAAAACGACGGGGGGCAAGGGGTAACGCGTTTTGAATGGCGACTTGCATCGATTGTTTCTTGTTTAGGTTTTCGATGATCGCGTCAAACATCTTGTAGCTAGCGGGGTATTCTTCACGTTGGGTAAAGAGTTGGGCAAGATCCCATGCTTGTTCATTGGATAACCCTAATTGTTTGGTTGCAATGTAGGGAACAAATCCGATTAAATGATCATCATCTAATGGGATGGGGGGTAATGATAATTTCATCGATTCATTGAGTTGATTCATGACCAGCTTGTGACCATAGGTTTCCACATAACCCGTGTAATCACCTCCGGGTTTGAGGTGATCATAAATTAACTTACTGTAAGCAGCTCGAGTTAGTTGAGGATTGTCTATCAAAGCTTTTGTTAACCAATATAAAAACATCCCTTGAACGGTCACATCACCAACCGAGGCAAAGGGATAAGCGTAATAAGATGGTTGAGCTTCTGCATACATTTTTGGATCTTGCTTACGAAAAAATAACGATTCTTTTTTGGCGAGTTCGGCGAGATAACTTGGATTATAAATCCAATGAATCCCTAACGTCGCCGCATTCCCGACTAAGGCATGAAGGACATATTGGTTCATGTAACTTTCTCCTTTAACGATTCTTTTGAAAGTGGAAATAATTGCTTAAGTTGTTTGCGGACAATCGTCCAGGCAAGGATGGTTGCCGCGTAATTAACTAGGACAATCCCTAACCAGATGCCGTTGACACCAAGTCCAAGGATTGAACCAAGGAAATAAAAAACGAGAATGGGTGTCAATTGACGAAGGATTCCTACGATTAACGCGAAATATGGTTTTTTGATTGCCTGTAAAACGCTACTGGCAATCCCAATCATAGAATAAGTGTAAATCGCTAACCCTTCAATGCGCAAATAGGTTGCTCCTTCTTGAATCACTTGAGGGTCTTGATTAAAGATGCCTACAAGTTGGGGGGCTAATGGGTAGATGATGAGCAAACCAATCGAAAGTAAAATCACCGCATATTTTAAAGCTTGCTTGATGGATTGGACAATGCGTTGCCATTGTTGCGCCCCAAAGTTTTGTCCCACTAACGCAATTGTGGCAATGTTTAAACCAATCGTCGGTAAAAGGGCAATTTGCTCAATCCGAACGGCAACCCCATAACCGGCAATCGTTTCATTACTGCCAAATTGATAAATAAAATATTGAATAATGAAAATGCCTATCGATACAGTTGCATTATTTAATGACACAGGAACGCCTTGTTTGAGTAATTGAATCACAGATGTTGAAGCAATTTTACTTTGTTTAAAAAGCACGTTGTCAAATCCTTCAGAGAAGAAAAAAGACAACCCTAAATAGATCGTGCCGATGACTTGGACTAATACGGTTGCAAGGGCGACACCAGCCGTCCCCATTCTTGGTAAGCCAAACCACCCAAAGATAAACATAGGATCAAAGATTAAATTGAGGAAAAAGCCGACGATAAGAAAATTCCGGAAAGGTTTGGTATTGCCCTTTGCTGATAGTAAACCGTTAAACGTAAAGTTAAGAATTTGAAATACTGCCCCAAAAATGACGACATTCATGTAGGCTAGCCCGGCATCAAATGCTTCACCAGTTCCCCCAGAAACTTGCAGTAACCATGGAATGGCAATAGGTGAGAGGATTAAGAGTAACGTTGCAACAATCAATGAAAGAAATAAGGCATTTTTTGCAATTTGATGATAACCTGGTACGTCTTTTTTACCAATGGCAATCGCAGCTAAAGCGGTTGAACCTGTACCGACCCCACTCGCTAAGGCGATGGTGATTAAGAAGATTGGAAAAGAAATAGTTAATCCGGCTAAAGCTGAAACCGATAATTGCCCAGCAAAATATGTATCCACCACATTAAATAAAGTATTAAATAAGAAACCTATAGAGGCGGGAATGGCAATTTGCCGAAGTGCTTTTTTAATCGATCCTTGAGTTAAATTTGGTTGCGACATGAAGCAATCATACCATACGGCAAATTTTACTGCTTCCAAAGTCGCTTTTCCTTTATAATTAATCCAGATGTTAACCAAAATAAAATCCCGGTTAAAACTGCTGCAAACTTATCCGATGGAATCTTTGATTCTTATTTTTGTGTTTGGGTTGGCAATATGGTTAAGATTTTCCTTAACCGATTGGGTTTCTGGTGATTACCAAAATTTTATTCGCCCTTGGCTCAATCAAATTGTTGCCAATGGAGGCGTCGCCAGTTTAGGCATGCGCATTGGTGATTACACGCCACCTTATGTTTATTTGTTGACATTGATCTCATATTTTCCCGATGCAACCAGTAACGAACCCTTCCTTTTTGGGGTAAAAATGATTTCACTATTATTTGATTTGCTTTTGGCTCTGGCAGTCATGTTGAATGCCAAAATTTGGTTAAAGCATCAGCACCCCCTTTTACCGGTGATGTTAGCAATCATCACGTTATTTTTACCAACCGTGATTATCAATGGCGCAATCTGGGGACAAATTGATGCAAGTTACACAGCCTTTAGTTTGTTCGCTTTGTACTATTTACAAAAAGACCAACCTTTCAAGAGTGCGATTTGGTATGGGATTGCCATTAGTTTTAAACTACAGGCAATCTTTTTCTTACCGGTCTTTATCGTTTACTTTTGGTTTCATTACCCGAAGAAAATCTATTATGTTGGGCTACTACCTTTGCTTTACTATGGCTTGGCTTTACCCGCTTTGATTGCAGGAAGAAGTTTCGCTGACATCACTAATATTTATGTCCTGCAAACTCAAACCTATCCGTTAATGACGTTAAACATGCCAAACCTTTATCAATGGTTTGGCAACAATCGATATCAGGCTTTAAGTCCAGTAGCGATTAGCCTATTTACTGCCATCATGGGTTTTCAATTTTTTATGATGCTCATCAAAAAAATCGCTTTAAAGAAAGAACAAATCTTACTGTTTACCTATTGGAGTATCTTAGTGGCGAACTTTTTCCTTCCTGCCATGCACGAGCGGTATTTATATGCAGCAGATATCATCGTCATCCTCCTTGTCTTCCAACATGGAAAAAAATACTACCTTGTCGGTCTCACCCAACTCATCTCCTTGCTTGCATACGCCCCATTTATTTTCGGACAAACCCCAATTCCTCTTCCCCAAGTTGCAGTAGGTTTTGCCGTGATGCTTACGCTTGTTTCCTATTGGTTATGGCAACCATTGTTCACACCCGAAAGGATTAAGGAATAGACCCATGGAAAAAGAAGAATTACGAAGAACGCTTGAACTGATTGCCTTAAAAGGGAATCTTGATGCCCGGTTAAAACAATATGGCCGTGAAGTGGATGAAGATATGGCTTCAATTAAAATCCTTTCCCCTAAGTTTGAGGGTAAGGTTGTCCAGGAAGCCATTCGCGATCTTGAAGAAGAAACCCGGTATACCCCTTTAAATCGAAAGGTAACCGTAGAGGTTCAGGCTGGGAATGTGGAAGTACATTTGCCGATCATCATTGACCAAATTCAAGATGAATTAGTACCGGTCATTTATTACCTCATTAAAGACATTAAGCGATTAACCACCATTGGCACAATTTTATTGGCAATTGGGAATTTGGTGTTAATCTTTGGCGGGCTATTATCTGAAACGGTTTTTTTCAATGCCGTTTCCTCAGAAGTTTATGCGATTTTAAGTTGGATTTTTATTTGGACAGGGGTAGAAAAATTACTCTTTGATCGTCGCGAACTTCGACACCGGGTAAAACTCCTGAAACGCTTATTTGATGCAAAATACATTTTAGTGAGATTATCACAAAATAAAAATGCAGAAAAATTAGGGGAAAAAGACTAAGGACAATCAGGTTGATAAATGGTAAAATGAAACATTGAGGTGATAAAAGAAATGAAACGCTCTGTTCTTAAAGTTATTTTAATTGCTTCGTTGTTATTTTTGGTGGTGATTGTTGCGACCTTTGGGTTTCTCAATAACTTTGATTTTACCAATCTAAATGTCCGCGTAATGGTTGATACTTACCTTGGTTTTGCCATACCTTTAATCAGTAATTTTAGTTTATCTGGTTTAACCAATCTCATCGTGATTGGTGGTACAGGTTTAGGCTTATTGCTTGGGTTAGTTGCCTTTATTCGTAGCCTCTTTGTCAATCGCTTATTGCCTGGTTTCCTCGCTTTTTTAGCTGTAAACGTTCTTTTTGTCTTAGGCGTAAGTTTAATAATTCCAAGTCCAGATTTAGCCGGGCAACGTTATTTACTGGTGATTCTTGATGGATTAAGTAATGATTTGGTGAACACTTTATTTTTAGCGGCAACCATTGGTTTTATTTATTTATCCTTATTCATGATTTTCTTATTGGGTTTGACTGCACAACGCAAACAACCAAAGAAAGTTTCACCAGTCATCCCCTTAACACCAAGTCTTAATGCGGCTGCACCAAGTCCAACTGCAACATTACCGTCCTCTACACCCGCAAGTAACCCAGACACGCTTTCTGAACTTGTCAAAGTGGTGATGCAAGAAGAACTCTCGATGATGCGGAATAACCAACCTGCTTACGGCATGCCCGCGATGGCCGCTACCAATCCTTATGCAAGTTCCGTGGATTTAAATTTAGTAAGACGTATCGTCGTTGAAGAATTGTCTAAATTACAAGTTCAATTCATTTCCCGGGCTGAAGTGCAAGCCTTAATTGCTCAAGAAATTACCTTGTTACAAGCACAATTTAAACGTAAATAATTTATAAATCTAAATAAATTTGGTCACCATCAATCACGGCCTTATAGGTCGTGATTTTTTCTGGTCCAAAATCAAAATAAAGCATCTTAGTCACCTCATCGATGTCACCATTCACTAAATTAAATTGGGCTTGATGGACTGGGCAAGTGACCACCTCACCTTGAATGGTGCCTTGAAATAAGGAGGCATCTTGGTGTGGGCATTGATCAGGAATGGCGTAAACATGTTGACCGATTAAGGCAACTAAATAGGGAGTATCTTTTAAAATCACTCGCCATTTTTTATCTTGCTTTAATTTGGATAGAGATCCGACTGGATAATGCATAATTTCACCATAGGTGCTAGGGTAAGGATTGTCAAATAAAAAACATCCATTATGGGGGATAATGGATGTTCTGTATAGGCATTACGCCATAACAGCAAAGTAGTGATAATTACTAATCAATTATCTTTTTGAGCAAAGTAATTTTATAATAGCAATATGGTAAAGTCAAAGTATTTTCTTCGCCTTGCGGATGCGACATTTACGCCTTGGATTATGCGCACAATTGAGGCATGTCGACCGATATTAAAATTGCATCAGTCAGGGCAATGGCAAGGCCGTGAACCGTCATTAAAAACAATTGAAAATGATATAAAAAATCATCATTTTTTAATTTTATTTGAAGACGAACAACCGCTTGGCGGCGTTGCCATCTTAAACAATGAACCGGCATATCATCAGTTACTTGAAGGTCAATGGTTGAATGAAGCACCCTATCGCGTGCTTCATCGCTTTTTCATTGATCCCCAATTTCATGGGCGAAAATTAAGCAAAATATTTTTAACCTTCATTGAGGAATATGTTTGGCAACAGGGTGTTGATAATATTCGCTTAGATACCCATGAACGCAATCTTCCGATGCGAGGATTAATGCAAACCATGCATTACCAAGAAGTCGGCCGAGTCATCCTCCCGCATGCTGGCGAAAGATTGGTTTATCATAAGGTGAGGAAAAAAGCATGAAGTCATTAGCAAATCAAGTGATCATCGTGACTGGTGGCAATTCTGGCATTGGGTATTTTGGGATTGAACATTTTTTAACGTTAGGTGCCACAGTCGTGATGGCATCGCGATCAGAAGCTCGCGCAAAAGAGGCCATCGTCACCTTGGAGGCAAAACATTTACCAGGAAAGGTCCAATTTATCCCTTTGGATTTAATGTCGCTTGCTTCTGTTGAAGCATTTATTCGCCAATTCAAAACACAGTTTCAACATCTGAATGTTCTTGTGAATAATGCAGGAATTATGTTTGGTGCCTATCAAAAAACCATCAATGGATTTGAATCCCAAATGGCCACCAATCATTTTGGCCATTATGCCTTAACGGCAGGTTTATTTCCCATGCTCATTGCTTCCAGTGGAAGAATTGTCAATATCTCGAGCATTGCCCATCGGCGTGGTGAGATTGATTTTAATAATTTAAATTATGAACAACCGAATAGCTATTCTCCTTGGGGTGCCTATAGCCGTTCTAAACTCGCAAATTTGCTGTTTACATTTGAACTAGATCGCCGCATTAAAAAGGCAAATTTACCCGTGACAGTCGTGGCTGCCCATCCAGGTGTTTCAAAAACAAACTTATTATTTAAGAATGCAAAAACCCAACCGCTCTACAATATGTTGAAATACATCACGCCATTACAATCAGCAAAGCGTGGCGCAATCCCACTGATTGAGGCCACACTTAATCCTACTTGTAAGGGCGGCGAATACTTTGGTCCGAATGGTTGGTTTGAAATGGGTGGAAAAAAAGCAAAACAAGTGAGAGCGATTCCACTTGCACACGATGAATTATTAGCACAAAAGTTCTTTGACATTTCTTCACAACTTACCAAGGCACCATTTAGCTTCAAAAGCTAACATCCTTTTGTATCTTTTTTCTTAAATTGACATACAATATTTGTGATGCAAAAAAAAATTAATCAAAGAATTCTGATCATTGGTTTTGGTAGCGTTGCGCAATGCACATTACCGATTCTTTTTAAACATATCAATGTCAAATATGACCATGTTACCGTGATGGATTTCGAGGACAAACAAGCATTATTACAGCCTTGGATTGATCAAGGTGTGCATTATGCAAGAGAAAAAATAAATCAAGCCACGATGGCGGATCAATTAGAAAAATATCTTCAACCCGGTGACATGCTGATTGATCTTGCTTGGAATATTGGCGCCGAAGATATTATTCAATGGTGTCATGACCATGAAGTGAATTATCTTAACACCTCGATTGAATTATGGGATCCCTATACTGCCAGTCATCAAAAGCATCCGACTGAAAAAACTTTATATTATCGCCATATGCGTTTAAGAGACATGATGAAGGGTTGGAAGAAAAAAGGACCCACCATCATTACGGAACATGGCGCCAATCCAGGTTTAATTTCTTCACTTGTTAAACAAGGGTTATTTGACATTGCAAAAAAAATGATTCGCGATCGGCTTGTGCTCAATGAAGATAAAGTGATGTTAGAGGCGTTAATCGACCAACAAAAGTTTCATGAAATAGCCCAGCGTATTGGGGTGAAAGTCATTCATATTTCCGAACGCGATACCCAGATTTCTCAACAACCTAAACGGGTTGATGAATTTGTTAACACTTGGTCTGTAGAAGGTTTCCGTGAAGAAGGAACCACGACGGCCGAAATGGGTTGGGGTACGCACGAAAAAAAATTACCTGAACTTGCATACACGCATAAACACGGTCCGAAGAATCAAATTTGCTTAGCGAGAATGGGGATGAATACCTTTGTTTCTAGTTATGTTCCTTATTATGAAATTCGCGGGATGGTCGTTCGCCATGGTGAAGCTTTTACCCTTTCTGATTTTTTAACGGTGTGGCAAGGTGAAAAAGTCGTTTATCGCCCCACCGTGCACTATGCTTATTGCCCCAGTGATGCCGCGATTGCCTCTTTGCATGAATTACGAGGTAATAATTATCAATTGCAATCGAAAGTCCGCATTATGAATGATGACATCACTCAAGGTGAAGATATCCTTGGGGCTTTAATCATGGGCCATCCTTATCAATCCTGGTGGATTGGATCGATTCTCACCATTCACCAAGCTCGTGCACTCGTCCCCCATCAAAATGCCACCACGGTGCAAGTCGCCATTAGTGTGGTTGCTGCGATGCTTTGGATGATTGATCATCCGCAAGCGGGTTATATGCATCCAGAACAATTACCCCATGAAGACATTTTAAAAGTTGCTAAACCTTACTTAGGCACCTTTATTTCTCAACCGTTTGATTGGCATCCGTTAAAGAATTACTATAATGAATTTCAAACCTATAATCGTCCGCATATTGATACGAGCGATGTTTGGCAATTCACTAATTTTTTAATCACGGATTTTGATTAATCGAATCATTAAATTTAATAAGTAAAAACCCAAGCATTGCGCTTAGGTTTTTATATGGATTCGATTATTTAGCGTTTACTTTTCTAGGACAAGTGGTGATGCCAAAGAGTGCATAAATGCCACAAAAGCCTGTAAAGGCCGTGATGATCAACATCGCGCCAAGAAGATAAAATCCCCAGTGGAAGAAGAAGCCTAAGATAAGGGAAGCAATCCCTACAATGATGCGAAGGATTTGATCGAGTTTACCAACATTCGTTTTCATAGATTGTATCTCCTTAAGCTTTAATTTTTTTAATGACTTCTAATGGCGGAAAGGAATCCATTGCCCCACTTTTGGTGACGGTTAAAGCGGCAACTTGATTGGCAAAACTAAGGAAGTCTTTTAATTTACTTGTATTGGAGGCGAGTTTGGCTTTGGGTAATCCTGCGGCTAAAATTTTAGCAAGGAAGGCACCGATTAACGCATCGCCTGCACCGGTGGTGTCTACGACTTTCACTTTTTGCCCTTTAATGTGTATCGGTTTTTGTTTAGCTTGGTGAAGGGCGACGCCTTGGTCCCCTTTAGATAGAATAAGATACATAACTTTTGCTTGGAATACTTTTTCAATCGCAGCTTCGATACTCATGTCTGGGAAAATGAAATTCAATTCCTCTTCCGTGACTTTTAAGATATCCACGCCAAACATAAATTCTTTAACTGCTTCTCGTAAACTTAAGGGGTTTGGCCAAAGGTTGAAGCGAAGATTAGGATCAAAGGAAATAATTAAACCTTGTTTCTTTGCTAAATCAATCGCAAATTCGTGGGCTTTTCTAGATAAGGATGGAACTAAATTCACACTGCCAAAATGCAGGATGTTATTAGCTTCAAACAAAGCGGGATCGATTTCTTCTTTCATTAAAAATAAATCGGCAGCATTTCGTCGATCAAAGGTAAACGTCCGTTGGCCTTTCTTATCGACTTGCACTTTTGCAATCGTTGTGTCATGGGCATCCGTGGTTTTGATTTGACTGACATCAACACCCTTATGTTGTAAGGTTTGGATAATTAATTTACCTTCTTCATCATCGCCAACTTTGGTAAAAAGAACGGCAGGTTGACCTAAATGGGCTACCATCGCTGCGACATTGGCGGGAGCACCTCCCACAAATTTACCCACGACTTTTACCCCTTGCTTCACTTGATCAATTAAAGCTTCACCAATACTAATGAGTTTTGCCACGTTTGACGACCTCCTTATAAAAGGTTTCCCATTGTTTTAAAATAACTTCCTGACGATACGCATTTCTTAATTCTTGACTTAAGCGAATGGCTTCGTCTTGTTGCGTTTTATCTTGAGATAAAACATTTAATATTTTAACAAATCCAGTGACATCGTGCGCTTTTAAATAATGGTCAAAGAAGACCGGTTGATAAAGGGGAAGGTCTCTTAATAAGATTGGTTTAAGATTTACCGCTGCTTCTAGGACACTCATCGGCATCAGTTCATCGAGGGAAGGTAAGAAAAAGACATCACTCGCTGCATATAAGTCTTTCATTGCTTCACGCGGGATAATGCCTAAAAAACGAACATTTTTTGGTGGATTATCCATGACAGCCTTTAACTCTTCATACCCAGAGGTAATCCCTTTAAAGGAAAAACCACCCGCCCAGACAAAATCTAAGTGGGGTAAGGCTTTAGCGGTTGCGATGAAATCCATGATCCCTTTTCGGTGTTGGACTTGGCCAACCCCTAAGACGGTAAAACGTTTAAACTGATATTTATCTCGTAAAACTTCCTTTGAAGTGGTGGATAAAAATTTGGTTTCATTCACATAATTCGGAATGAAATGAATGCGATATTGGGGTATACCCATCATCACTAAGGGGGCGATAAAGATTGGATTCACGACGACAAGATAATCAGCGGCTTTATAGAAAGATTTCACATACCATTTAAAAAAACCAAAGATAAAACTTGGTAATCGAATCGATTGGTCTAAGGTGCTAGGTAAAAAGTGAACATACATGATCGCAGGTTTCTTCGTCGCCCAAAGCATCAATAAGTAACGAAAATTAATCGTATGAATATGTAATGCATCAAAATCACCACCTTTTAAGATGGGTTTTATTTCTTTGGATTGTTGAATGAGTTGTAATTGTTCAAGATAAGCTGAACCAACCCCTTGACCAGGGACGGATAGAGCTTTAGATAAGACTCTTAGGCGAATTGGACTGTTTTTCACAGTCCCCATTATAACTTATAAACTTATGAATCGATAATGATTAAAGACTTGCAAAATTGGTGAGGCCTGAGTTGACAGTTCGTAAGTAAACATAACGTAGTCTTGCGGCAAGAATTTCAGGATCGGTTGTATCAGTTTGAAATGCAGTTTTTTGATCCGATGTTAAGGCATTATATTGCGTTTCTAATGTTGACCAACTGAGGCCCTCAGTTGTACACAAACCTTGTTTATTGTCAGTGGTAGCAAGAAAATCGATCGCGAATGAATACGTTTGACCATTATTTGCAACAACTTCAGCAACTGTCATATTAAATGCAATACTTTCGATTTGGCTATTAGATCCACCCGTTGGAAGAAATGCAAAGTAGGATAAATTAGTTCCAGTACCAAGAATCGCAAAAGAAGATGAATTGAATGATTGGGATGTGCTTGAAACAGTAGTGTTATCATCCGAAGTACCAGAGATCACACTATAATTTCCTGCGGTTGAATTGATAATGCGTGAACTACTCCCAACATGAAGTGTATTAGATTGACCAGTTTTTTGAGTGATGAGAATAGAATTAATGGTCCCGGGAAGGGGGTTGATGTTGTACAATGCTGAAGCATTTTTTGTTAATTCTAAAGTATTTTGATTATTTATAAATGCATTTTTAACTCCTAAATCAATTTGTACGCCGGAAACAGTAATTGAGCCCAATGTTTCAGAGGTGGTTGCAGTGCTCGTACTTAGTGTTGAGAAATTTGCAGAGGTAATGGTAAAGGTTAATGATGCAGCGTTGACTTCAGTAGGAGAATTTACATTAACTGGATTAGATAAAAAGACACCTGCTGCGATGGTTAAAAGCAGTAAGTGACTCACGTTTGATTTTGATAGTTTAATCATGTAAATACCCCCAAAAGGCATAACTATGTGAAGTAGTTATGCGTTAATTATACATATTTGTTATATCTACGCAACAGTTAATATGTATTAACTATTTTAATCAATTATCTAAGAAATGTTAAGGGTTTATTGTTATAATAACTTCGGAAAAAAGGAGCAAGTATGAAAAACCTATTATATTTTCAATCCGGCGGTCCAACTTCTGTCATCAATACCTCATTATATGGGGTGATCAAAGAAGCAAAGAAACATCCTGAAATTGGTGGCATTTATGCCTCTTTATATGGGATTGAAGGCGTTTTAAACGATAATTTGATTGATTTGCGAGCGGAAAGTGATGAAACGGTAGAATTACTTTCACAAACCCCAGGGGCAATCCTTGGCACAGCGCGTTATAAATTAAGTAGTGATGTCACGCATCCTGATTATCAAAAAATCTTAGCAACGTTAAAGAAATATAACATCGGGTATTTGCTCGTCAATGGAGGCAACGACTCCATGGACACTTGCCACAAGTTATCAAAGTTAATGAAAGAAGTCGGTTATGACTGCAACGTCATTGGTATACCCAAGACAATCGACAATGACCTTGCCAATACCGATCACTGTTTAGGCTTTCCATCTGCGGCGAAATTTGTCTTACAAACCTTACAAGATGTTGCCATTGATAACATGGTCTATAACAAAGGTAAAGTTGCCATTGTCGAAGTCATGGGTCGTAACGCTGGCTGGTTAACCGCGGTTGCGGCTTTACTGGAAGGCGATGTCAAAGCGGATCGCATTTATTTACCTGAAGATACGTTTAATCTTGAAACTTTCTTACAAGAAGTAAAAGACGTCTATGACCGTAAGAAAAAAGCATTGTTCGTCGTGTCAGAAGGCATCTTAACCCAAATGCCCCATCAAGGAAAAGAAGTGGATGGCTTTGGTCATGTCCAAATGGGTGGGGTCGCTTACCAACTTGCCCAATTGGTCAAAGATCGCTTTGGCTATTCGACTCGCCCAATTGAATTCTCATTAATGCAAAGAGCGGCAGCGCAATACATCACGTTGGTCGATTCTAAAGAAGCCATCAAGGTGTCTTCTGTTGCGGTGAAAAAAGCGGTCAAAGGAAAAACCGATGCGATGGTGGTGATCTCCCGTAAATCTGACAATCCTTATAAAGTGAGCTTTAAATTACAAAAGCTCAATAAGATTGCCAACGTGGAAAAAAAACTATCACCTGAATGGGTGGTGGATGTCCATGGTGAAGGAACCTTAATGAAGCAATATGTCCGGCCGTTATTAAAAGGTAGCCCAAAGTTTGTGTATGAAAATGGTGTGGTGAAACGCGCCATCTTAAAGAAAGTCAAAGTCAAGTAAGGAAGTTAGATAACATCGAGTGAAACACACTCGATGTTTTTCTTTTATAATAATGGCAATGAAGCAAATTCCTTTATTACCTTTAAATAAAAATCATTATCGTTTCGCATTTTTAAAAAGTTCCATTGCGGTATTTAAGTGGAAATTATTTCGGATTAAACCGCAAACGCATACGTTCCTGCAGCACAAGGGTCTTTCATTAGCGCAAGGTAATGAAGTGTTAACCAAGATGCTCAGTCAATCTGAACCCTTTGCTGCCGTAAGAATTGGCGCGGTGGAAATGGGTGCGCTTCATAATTATGAAAAAATCTTATTAGGGATTAAAAAAACGTTTAAACCGATTGTGCGATATGCCATGAAAAATAATGCAGGTTTCTTTCCTACCGATGATAAACATTTAACGTTTTATGCAAAACATTTTATGAAGGATGCAAAGAAAACGGATGTCTTTGGTATCTCGGGTATCCATATGGAATCCTATATCTTTCAACGTTACTTTGGCACCAAGCAAGTGATCCCTTATGAAGCATTTGAACCTTTAAGAGGCAATTGGATTCAACAACTCACAGGAAAGAAAGTGCTCGTGGTATCCCCTTTTGCTGAAGACATCGAAAGGCAATATGCCAATCGGAAAAAGTTATTTCCCCAAGGCGTTTTGCCTGAATTTACCTTAATCACAGTCAAAGCTGTGCAAACCATTGGTGAGGCAAGTGATCCACGATACACCACTTGGTTTGATGCACTGGATGCGATGAAAGTTGCCATCATGAAACATGATTTTGATGTGGCGCTCATTGGTGCAGGCGCGTATGGTTCACCCTTATGTTGGTTTGTTAAAACCATGGGCAAACAAGCGATTCAAACGGGTGGGGCAACTCAAACGATGTTTGGGATCATCGGTCGACGATGGGAACAAAGAGCACATGTTAGTCGTTATCTTAACGAATATTGGATCAGACCAACACAAAAGCCACAGGGGGCGGGAAAGGTGGAACATGGAGCATATTGGTAAAGTTAACGTTCCGTCATTATATCCTCTGATAATTTTTCAGTTTTTATTTCTTATCAGTTTCCAAGCTTTCAACCTTCCGTTTGTGTATGGGTTGATGGTGATTGTTCTTGTTACTGCTTTATGGCTCACCGGTCACAAGTCTCTTAGTGAAGACAGCAAAACCGATTTAGGATTAATGGTGATTGCCATCTTACTATTCACTTTATTTTTATCTTTGTCACCTTTTTATTTAGAAACAAGTACATGGTTAAGAAGTGCTTTGATTGCGGTGAGTTTTCCGGCATTTTATATGTTGGGATTTTGGTTAGTCCGCGTCCAATCTTTTTCGATTGAAAAATTAATGAGCATCCTTGTGATTGGTTTAAGTTTATTCGTGTTGATCAATGTGCTTTATACGGTTTACCGTTATGGACCTTGGTATCAATGGTTATATGCAGGCCAGGTGATTTACGTCAACGGAGAAGTTTACACAGTCAGTGAAGAAGTGAAATGGTTAATGGGACTTCAGTTTGTTGAAGTGAAAGCAAGTTACATGGACGTTTACCTTACCATCCTGCTCATGCCTTTCTTTGCCCACCTTAAAACAATATTTCAAGGGATTCGCTGGCAAAAAGATGCCTGGTGGATGCTTTCGGGTGTCACTGGATTCCTTGGCGTTATCTTATTACCCACGATGTTTCCTTTCATTATTTCCGGATTGATTAGTTTAGGGTTTTATGGGCTCAACCTGTGGCCAACGTGGATGAAGCGTCATCAAAAAATCCGCTTGATTGCGTTGTGGACAAGTGTGAGCGTTCTCGCATTCATGGTGGTTTTATTTTTTATCGATACCTATAACCTCTTCAATTTAAGACCTGTGTTGACATCGATCTATCCGCTCAATCGGATTTTGGATTTCCCGCTTGTGGAAGGTTATCAAAGCGTGCTAAGAAGTTTACCCCAATATCCGTTTGGTGGATTTGCTCCTATCTTGGTCAATGGTCGATACGTCTTAAGTACCCAATCGATTGTGTTTGATACGTTGCATCAGGCAGGTTTATTTGCCTTTGCTGGTTTGGTCTTAATTGCGGTCTTTTTTATCAACCAACTCCGGGTGTTTGATCAACAAGGTTCGATTGCTATCCCAGTGAAAATGACCTTGATCATGATCGTCGTCGTCTTTATGTTCCAGCAGACTTTTTTCCTTCATACGTTTCCCTATGTTCGAGAAGCATTGCGAAATCGCCCACGCTTGATGCACGAAGAACCTTTATGGCAATTGATGTTCATGCTGATGGGCATGATTATGGTTGACCCACTGACGGGGATGATGAAGAAAACAAACGCTTAATTGACTATTATTCGGCAAACGTTGCCGTCGGCATTAACACTTCATATAAAAATACACCGGTTAAATCTACTTTTTCTGCTTCAGGAACTGGGGCGGTGATCGCGTATTGAAAGGCAAAACCAACAGTTCCTTCAAGCGTATGGTTTGGGAGACTTACTTCATAATAACCAGGAAAGAATGTTGCTTTAAGATCGGTGATGGGGATGATAATTTCCGTTGCTTGATACCCATCTTCAAAACTTTTAAATAACGTAAAAGTGACCATGATCTCAGTTAGGTGTTGCCCTCCGGCATTGGTATCTGCACCGGCTTTCATAAAGAAGCCAAGCGTTTGAGTTGATGAAGTTTCAATTGACTTTGAAAATTGATAACCCATGCCCGATGGCAAGAGTTGTAATCTTGATTTTGAGGCTCTCACCGCATCGGTACAATAAAGAATGCCATCAAATAATTTCGATTCGATACCATAATTTAAGCTTGGTAACGCATTGCTTAATTGATTATTAAGCGCATAATCATCCCCGTTTGGATCATCATCTGAAGTAGGGATGGTTTGATTCACGTTTGCGGCTTCAATGGTAAGGGTGGTCTTGCTACCCCTAAGTTGACTTGGAGCGAAGGCTGAGGTTAATAAAGTGTCTACATAAAAGTTGTCTTTAAATATGGTCGTGTGATAAAGACTGCGATCATAGACTGCTTTGACATCCATCCCACAGCTCGCTAATAGGACACTCGTAAAGAGGACATAAACATGTTTAGGTAAGGGTTTCATCTAAACTTAACCAACCTCCCATGGTGATATCGGTTTGCGGATCAGCTAACTTTAATGTACCTTTTGCCGGGGTAAAGGTCAATTCAGAGAAGTAAATTTTTCCCTCTAAATTATATAGGTCAACCCGAACAAAAGGATAAGGTGCAGCGAGTTTTTCAGCGACTTGAATCATTGTTTGAAAATTAGGTGGTTCAATGATGGGGTAATCTGAGGCTTGCCAACCATTGAATTGCCCACCTGGGAACGGGGTCCAGTTACTAAGGAAATGGGTGTAACGAATATCGGCACCACGTCCCGTGACGACATATAAATATTTCACCTGACCATGAAAGACATGCAGTTTGTATTCAATGGGTAAACTGGTGTCAATGCCTAAATACTTTTCAATGATGATTTTCCGAGGAATCGGGGAATAATGTCTTTCCAAGGTGGTGAAGCCATAATCGGTCTTTAACCAACGCCGAAACGTTTGTTTTAATTGTTGACGATTGACCTTATGTTTATCTAAAACGATGTGATTAAATCCCGAGGCGTGGGTGCATTTGATGACAAATTGTTTGGGAAGTCTTTTCCAAGGAATGTCATCAAAACGGTTGTACACCCCATAACTAGGAATTAAATATTGTTTTAAGCCTTTTTCTTTTAACATCTCCCGGACAGCCTCGCGGTCACTGCCACGAATCACCAGAGGATCTTTTGGAAAGACTAAGTAACGCAAATATTGTAATTTTTCAGTATAAGTGGTCGGTTTTGTTAAATTTAAAGGTTTTCCGGTAATATAGTGATATTGCCAATGAAGATACGTCAATGGAGCAAAACGAATCAAAAACCACCGAAAAGGGGTAAAGATAAGGCGAAGAAAACGGGGTAAAGTTCGCTTGGTGGTCATTATCTTCATTATACCCAATAGGCTATAATATCGTTAAGATGAGAATTTTAGTCGTCACCCAATATTATTATCCTGAAAGTTTTGCCATCAGCACGTTGTGTGAACATTTAGTGCAATTAGGCCACCGCGTCCAAGTGGTCACGAGTAAACCCCAATATGGGTTCGGAACCGTCCCTAAAGATTATGTCAAGATTACGGATGAAGTGATCAGTGGGGTAAACATACATCGGGTAAAGACGTTCGCTCGTAAGAAGACCTCTTTAAGTGTCTTGTTAAATTATTTCACCTTTTATCGTAGTGCCATGAAGGCAGTGCAACAAATTCCTGGACGTTATGATGTGGTGCTATCAGTCTCGCTTTCCCCGTTAATTTCCATTGCTCCCGCGATTCGCTATGCACGTCAACATGGGTTAAAGCATCTATTGTATGCGGTTGATGTTTGGCCGGAATCCCTGCTTGTAACTGGATTATTGAAACCCACGCATTGGGTTTATCAATGGCTTAAGCGGTGGAGTCTTGCGCTTTATCGCCAAGTAAATCAAATCTTGGTTGGTTCACCTAGTTACATCAAGCACTTTAATCAACTCTTAGGTAAAGAAAAAGTCATCCAAACACCTTTAGTTCAACCGGCGCTCATCGAGTCTCTTGGTAAAGAAGTCATGGATTTTGGTGAAGGCTTTCACCTTGTTTATGCTGGGAATTTAGGAACCTTACAAAAACTACAGTTACTGGTAAGAGCCTGGGGGCAAACGAGCCAAGAAGATCATTTGCATTTAATCGGTGATGGTAGTCAAACCCAGATGTTAAAGCAATTAATTAACCAATTAAAACTAGAAAAACGCGTGCATGTTTATGCTCATCAAACCCCAGAAAACTTGGGTAAGTTTCTTGCGGCCGCTGATGCGTTTTTTGTTGGGATTCAAACCCCGGGGATTGTGGGCAAAACGATTCCCCATAAGTTGATTCAATATTTACCTTTTGGCCAACCGATTGTTGGTTATCTCCAAGGTGATGGCCGTGCCTTATTGTCGCAATTACCGCCCACTTATTTTCTTGATGCTAAAATGGCAAATTTAAAAACCTTAATCAAAAAAATCAAACAGCTCACCCCAACACAACGTGAAAGCATTGCCTTGCAACATCGGCAATATTACGTTGACCACTTTGCTGCAAGACGGAGCGCACAACGCTTAGCGGATTATTTAAGTGAATTAAGCCAAGCGACTAAAGCTTGACCCGTTGGTCCAATCCCCCAATGGGCGAGGGTATAATCTTTTGCCTTGTTGGCTTTACTTTGTAATAACGCATAATCAAGTTGAATCATCCGTTGCAAGGCTACCCGGATGCCATCTTCACTTGCCTCTTCAATCCAAATCAATTGATCTGGAAAATGCCTTTCAAAAAAAGGATGTCGGGTGGTTAAGCACGGAACACCCGCAGCAAGATAATCAAAGACTTTCGAAGGAATGGCGACTGGATCAAGGGCAGCATCAAGCGGGCGAGGATTTAGATTTGCGTACGCGCCTGCTTGGTATTTTTGGACAAGGGTAGGCGTTAATAAACCTAAATATTTAATTTGCCGATGGGCTTGGCTAAGTCGCTCAATCATGCTCGCTTCTGGACCAAAGCCGGCAATTAGCAAATCAAAATCAGGAAGGTTTGCTGCGAGAAATCCTTTGATCATCGCCTCAACACCATAACGAGGATATAAAGCGCCAGAGAAAAATAAATATGGTCGTGGATGTTGCTTTGCACCAGTTAACGATTCAACTAGACCAGGAATAAGTAATGTAGGTTTGTTTGCAGGATTAAAGACTTTCGCTAATGGTTCGGTAATGGCAAGATAAGCATCATGATCTTGATGTTGGCGAATCCATCGTTTTGCTTTAGATAATTTTATTCCGGTAAGTTGCCGCGGATCATCGGTGAAAATCCCAATCTGTTTTATCTTAGGATGGTGGCGATATCGTTTAGCCACATGATAGGCCAGCGGACTATTGCCATCGATCATGAAGTAAATCATGCCATCGGTTCGCTTCAATAACTGTTTGACATAACGATGGATGGCAAATCCTAGACTTAAGGGTCTTAATAATCGCTTATTCAGAAAACTAAATTGGAGAAACCAGCAATCTTCATCTCTAAGGAATTGTTGAGGAATCTTCAAACCTTGGGCGGTTTTTCTAAGTGGGGGTATACTGACGACTTGGACAGGATGTTGGCTTGCTAAGGCTTTGGTCAGCCGTAGGATATATTGTTGATGACTCGGATTGATGATTTCGCCCGCATCAATCCATTGTTGGAAAATATTAGGGGCAAGTACATTGCCCAAGATGACATATTTATCCATGTTGGAAAAACTCCAGATGGGCTTTGACCATTTGCTCAATCGTATTTTCTCTTGCTATTTGTAGCGAAGCTTCCGGGTTTTTGATTTGTAATAAGGTATGAACGGCTTTTGGTAAATGGTCTAGTGCAAGAAGGGGTAAAATTAAACCATTCTTTTCCGGTTTAATCAGTACTTGACCAGAAACCACTTTATCTGAAGTTAAGACGGGAATGCCTTGCGAGAGGGCTTCATTAATCACATGGCCGTAAATATCTTCTTTACTCAAGAGGATGAAACCATCACTTGCTCGCAACATCGACAGCAATAAATTTTTTGGTTGAAATGGTTTAAGAATGACATGGCTTAAATGATGCCTTTGCATCCATCTTTCGTATCGGCGTTTTTCTTTGCCATCCCCAATTAAGACAAGGATACGATCTTTGGGCATTTTTCCCCATGCTTTCAGTAATGGAAAAAAGTTTTTGCGAGGAATAAACTGTCCGACTGCGAGTAGGATATCGCCTTCAAGTGGTAAACCAATCGTTTTTCTTAATGATAATTTTTCTTGTTTCGTCAACGGGGTTGGTAAGACTTCATTGGCAAAAATCGTTGCATAGGGGTAATGAAAGATTGCTTCCCGCTTTGCGCCGTAATGCACCAAATATGGGTCTACCAAAGGTGAAGGGGATAAATAAGCTTTTGCTTTACTAATTAAACGTTTCTTTAAGAAGAATCGCCACCAAGGATCTTGGCGAATCACCCCGCCATTGACATAAAGGTAGTAAGGAATCTTCTTTCGTTGCAGAAATAAAATTGTCACCATTTCGGTAAGGGAAGAGTAACCATTCATGACAATCGCATCATAACGATGGTGTTTGAGGTGTTGAATGACTTCAAATGAAAGATGATTTTCTTTTCCCAGTTTGATGCCCTTCAGCATGCGATAACGAAATTGCCATTGGGAGGTAGGAATGTATTGTTGCTGGGCATATTTTCCCAACGTTCTTTCAAAAAATACAGTCAAATCCAAAGACTTTGCTAACCCATTAAATAAGTTGACTTTGTAAGGTGCGGGGTGACTAAACAGAAAAAAGACCGATTTCATTTCTTTAATTATACAAAAATCCCATCGCTTCTTTGTTTTTAGTAAGATAGATGTAAGATGAATGTGACTTGGCAAGATTTCTTTCAACAAGAAAAATCGCAGGCTTATGCCCAAGCGTTAACAACCTTTTTAGATCAAGCATATGCGAAACAAACGATTTATCCACCGCGTTCCCAGATGTATCGGGCATTTACTTTATGCCCTGTGGAACGCTTAAAAGTTGTGATCATTGGCCAAGATCCTTACCATCAACCAGGCCAAGCGAATGGTTTAGCGTTCTCCGTCAACCCAGGGGTGAAATTACCCCCAAGTTTAGTCAATATTTATAAAGAGATTGAAACGGATCTTCAAGTAAAGATGAATTATGCGTCGGGTGATTTGACCTATCTTGCCTCTCAAGGCGTGTTACTACTCAATAGCCTCTTAACCGTTGAAGCGAATCAACCCCTTTCTCATCAAGGGATTGGTTATGACATCTTTTTTGAACACATTTTTGATTTTTTATCCACGCTCCATCAACCGATTCTCTTTTTATTGTGGGGAACCCACGCCAAAAAATATTTACCTTGGATTCGTCATCCGCAACATCAAGCATTGCTTGCCCACCATCCTTCGCCTCTGTCGGCCAATCGGGGTGGATGGTTTGGTTGTCGGCATTTTTCGCTAACGAATCAATGGTTAAAAGAAAAAGGATTAACCCCTATTCATTGGTCTAACCAACCTGAATAAAATTTGTTATATTAATGTTAACGGGAGCTGCAAGAGCGGCTGAGAGGATGTGTGGACACATCGACCGGACCTGATCTAGGTAATGCTAGCGTAGGAAAGTAACGACTTCGTTATCCTTGCTAGCCAAGGATTTTTTTATGAAAAGGAGGATATGATCATGAAAAATCTACGGCTGAGTATTCGTCAAATGGCGTTGATGGGGATGTTAGTTGCCATCAGTATTGTCTTGGATAGTGTCTTTAAATTTTATCAACAGGCAAACGGGGGATCGATTAATTTAGCGATGGTCGGTTTAGTCCTGATTGCCTTGACTTTACCATGGTGGTTGAGTTGGCTTGCCATCACCATCGTCTTTGGATTATTAACCGCCTTACTTGATGGTTATATCATTTATTACTTGTTTGACTATTTTTTGGCTTTAAGTGGTTTTGTGGTGATTTCCCTCTCGAGGAAAAAAATTATTGCCACGGAAAATATCTCTGGCTTAGTTTATTTAATCGCTAGTTTTGCCATCGCCTTTGCCTGGAGATTAGGCATGCATGTGATTTCCGGTGTTCTCTATTTTGAGGTGGATTGGGCTGGATCACTTGCTTATAACCTTAGTTATTTACTGCCGTCTTTTTTCTTAAGTCTTGCGGTGATTTTAACGCTTTATTTTTCTAGCTTACCTGCGGTCATTCGCAAATTAGGCTAAGGTAGAAGTGTTATACTAAACATAGTTTATGTCAGTTAAAGGTAGCTGGTTAAAAATTCAAAGTTATAAACATGATGGTTCCTTGCATCGTTGTTGGGAACGTAATTATGTGCTTTTAGATGACGATCAATATTTTGTGACCGCCAACCATAAAACGAAGGTGACCGAAGCGAATGGTCGCCGGTGGTTTTCCCGCGAACCCGCGATTTCCTTTTTTAGTAAAGTGGACTGGTTTAATGTCATTGGGATGATCAAAGACCGCGGTGTGGTTTTTTATGTGAATATTGCCTCTCCGACGTTGCTCGACAAAGGGATTCTCAAATACATTGATTATGATTTAGATTACAAATTATTTCCGGATGGTTACATCATGAGTTTAGATGAACGAGAATTCGAAAAACATAGTCAACGTTATGGTTATGCTCAAGATTTAAAACAAGTCCTGATTAAGACAGCGAGTCTCGTGTTTAAAAAACTACAAGATCGTGACTATCCTTTTCATATGCATCGGATTCAAGAGTTGTATCAACTCTTTATCAAAGAAAAGAAATTTTTATTCTAATGAAGCAGACGTTTGTTCTTCACTCACTTGCCGAATTACCGACATTGTTGAAAACGCTTATGCCGGTATTAACCTTAGGCACCTTGGTGACGTTAACTGGTCCTTTAGGTGTGGGTAAAACCACGATTGTCCAAGGGATTGCCAAGCAATTAGGTTATCTGGGTCATGTCAGTTCTCCAACCTTTACCATTATGAAACTTTATCCTTTAAAGCATGGGCGATTGCTTCATGTGGATGCTTATCGATTAGAAGGAGCTTCGGGTTTTGGTTTAGAAGATGAAATGGGTGAAGATACGATTACCTTTGTTGAATGGCCAGAAAAGCTATCAACGTTACCGTATGCAAAACATCAACTACATTTAACCTTAAGTTTCCTTGAAGGATCAAGCAGGCTTGTGACGATAAAGGAAGAAGTCACTAGCAAATGAAGACCAACTTAACGCTAGTATTGGATGCGAGCACCCCGACATTATTTTTAGGTTTGCTTCATCAAGATCAAGTGCTTGGTTATCATGTAGAAAGTTTAGATCGACAACAATCGGAATGGATGGTCCCTAAACTGATTGCCTTGCTTGCGCAGTATCATTATCAACTTCAAGACATCGATGCGGTCATCGTCGGTGATGGTCCCGGTTCTTTTACCGGTGTTCGCCTGGCGTTAACGTTAGTGAAAACGTTAGGGTTGATGAAACCCTTAAAAGTTTATCCGATCTCAACCTTAGCGTTGGTGAGTGTTGCCCCGCTTTCGCTTCCTTGGATTGATGCCCGTGGGGGTAGACGCTATGTTGCCGTTTATCAAGGAGAGAAAGTTTTACTTGCCCCAACCATTCTCGATACACTAGGCATTGAAGCATTGAAGCAACAATACCCTCATGGCACTTGGCTTGAAGTGCAACCGACATTAATGGAAGCGCCTACAATCTTAACTCGCCTACTTTCCATCCGGCAGCAATTTAAAGAAATGAGCGATATTCAGTTGCTTAATCCTCGCTACTTAAAGGACATTCAATGATCATTCAACCTGCCACCTTAAGTGATTTACCCATGATCTTGGCGATTGAACAGGCGTCTTTTCCTTCCCCTTGGACGGAAGATCATTTTCGTTATGAACTCAAAGAAAATCCTTATGCGTTTGTCTTCGTGGCCAAGGTTGATGAGCAGTTATTAGGTTACATCGATTTTTGGGTTACCTTTCAACAAGCACAAATCAATAATCTTGCGGTCACCCCTGGATTAAGAAGAAAAGGGATTGGGAAAGTGTTACTAGAAGATGCGCTCAAGCGTATCCAACAAGCGGGATGTGAGCGCGTCACCTTAGAGGTAAGAGTTAGTAATCTTGCCGCACAAAAGCTTTATGAATCATATGGATTTCGCTTCGCTTATCAAAAGAAACAATATTATGCGAATGGTGAAGATGCATGGTTAATGGAAAAAACGTTATGAACCTACCCATCATTTTAGGCATTGAAACGAGTTGTGATGAAACCTCGATTGCGGTCGTTCAAGGACAAAAGGTTTTGAGTCTTGTAACGGCATCACAAATCCAACAACATCAAGCATTTGGTGGGGTTTTTCCTGAACTTGCTTCGCGGCTTCATACAGAAAATATTGGGTTTGTTTTAAACACCGCGATGCAAGAAGCAAAGCTTGACTATGCCGCCTTGTCTGCGGTTGCGGTGACCCGCGGTCCTGGTTTGATTGGCGCCTTACATATTGGCTTACAAGCTGCCAAAGTGATTGCCGCTTTTCATCAGCTTCCGTTGGTTGCAGTGCATCATCATGCAGCGCACTTAGAGGCTGCTGAATTTACCCAACCCATCCTTTACCCTGCTTTAGGTTTAATTGTCAGTGGTGGGCATACGGAATTGGTTTACATGAAAGCCCCAAGGCAATATATGTTACTTGGCCAAACCCAAGATGATGCAGTCGGAGAATCCTACGATAAGGTGGCGCGCATGATGGGTTTAGGGTATCCAGGCGGACCTATTCTTGATCAATTAGCTGCCCAAGGGCAAGCCCACTATACGTTACCAACGCCGAAAGCGGAAGGTCGTTTTGATTTTTCTTACTCAGGATTAAAAACAGCGGTGCATACATTGATCCAAAAAGAAACCCAAGGAAAGCGTCCGATTCACCAAGCCAATTTGGCGTTTGCATTTCAAACCATCATCATTCAAACCTTGGTGACCCAAGTGAAAGCGGCAATGCAAGCATATCCGGTTGCTTCGGTAGTGATCGGTGGTGGGGTCTCTTTAAATCGTGGGCTTCGATCTGCGTTTGCAGATCTTAGTAGTCAATCGGATATCCCATTTATTTTTCCTCCTGCGTGGGCTTGCACTGATAATGCAGCTATGATTGCCCTGCTTGGCGGTCGCCTTTTTCAATCAGGACAAATCGCAACGTTATCGATTGGGGTTGATCCTTCGTGGGATATTCTTGCCAGTAATCAAACTGAATAAGTTATAATATGAGCGAATTCAAAAGGGATTAATCATGAAACAAACACACTCCATTCGTCAACTTTATCGCCTTGCTGCAAGCGGGCAATTAGCAGAGAAAACATCCGTCATTCTTTCCGGCTGGATTCGCACCAATCGCCTTAATGGTGCGATTGGTTTTATTGAACTCAATGATGGGAGTTATTTTAAAAATACGCAATTGGTCTATCACCAAGCGAGTTTATCTGGTTTTGATACGATCGGGAAATTTGGCACCGGTACAGCCATCACCATTCAAGGTATGGTGCAATTAACCCCGCAACTTAAACAACCTTTTGAAATTGTGGTACAAGCCTTTGAATTAGTGGGACAAGCGCCTGAAGATTATCCATTACAAAAGAAACGTCATGGGTTTGATTTCTTAAGGGAAATCGTCCATTTACGACCACGCACCAATACCTTTACCGCGTTATTCCGGTTACGGTCTGTGATGGCAATGGCGATTCATCAATTTTTTCAGGATCGTGATTTTGTTTATGTTCACACGCCAATCATTACAGGAAATGATGCTGAAGGTGCAGGCCAAGTCTTTCATGCGATTGTTGATCCTAAAGAACCCGAAGCTTTTTTCAATAAACCCGCTTCCTTGACGGTTTCCGGTCAATTACATGTGGAAGCATTTGCTCTGGCATTTAAGGATGTGTATACCTTTGGTCCTACCTTTAGAGCGGAACCAAGTAACACCACCCGACATGCTTCTGAATTTTGGATGATTGAACCAGAAATTGCGTTCGCAGATTTAAACGATGACATGAATTTAATTGAAGATTGTGTGAAATATTGCTTGGATTATGCCTTTGAAAAAGCGCCTGAAGAAATGGCATTCTTTAATCAATTTATTGATCAAACGCTCGTGCAACGATTACAAGCGGTACGCCAATCCACCTTTAAGCGGATTAGCTATACAGAAGCCATTCAATTACTCCAAACCGCAGTCAAACAAGAGGTTAACTTTGCCTTTAGTAACATTCAATGGGGGATGGATTTACAAACCGAACACGAACGTTATTTAGCAGAAGTGATTGCGAAAGGTCCCGTCTTTATTACCGATTATCCTAAAGAAATCAAAGCGTTTTATATGCGATTAAATCCAGATGGAAAGACCGTTGCTGCCTGTGATTTACTGGTGCCACAAGTTGGTGAACTGGTCGGTGGATCACAACGTGAAGAGCGTTTAGATGTGTTAGAAAAGAAAATGATTGAACACGGAAACAAAGCTGGACTTGAATGGTATTTAGATTTAAGAAAATATGGTGGCGTACCTCATGCAGGATTTGGGATTGGCTTTGATCGCTTGCTCATGTATTTAACGGGGATGAATAACATCCGCGATGTTCAACCTTATCCCCGGACCCCTGGATCCTTGTTATACTAAATGTAACCTATGTTTGAAGAACCGTTAGAAGAAAATATCCAACAAGACCTCGAATTAGAGGCCTACAATCGAAAAAAAGTCTCCTTGAGACGGATGACCATTTTTATTTGGATGATCGATATTGTCTTAGCGGTTTATGTGATTAGTCAACTGATTGCCTATATTGATCGGTTATTAACGACTTAAAGTTTTTTTGCAACTTCATCTAAATTTTTCATAAAGATTTGATTGCGTTTATTTTGAATGCGAAGCGTTCTTCCAATTAAAGCTAGGGTAGCGCGAATCAGTAATAAACTACCAAATAAGGTTAATAAGAAAATCACATAAGAAATGGTCGCTTCAGGCACAAATCGTGGGCTGTTTAACACGATTGGCCAATCCGAGATAAGATTGAGACCAAAGAAATTACTCGTGGGAATATTCGCCCAATCAAAAATGGGGAAAATCGTATTAAAGCCACGGGTTTCATAATTAAATAAATCGTCAATCAATTGCGGATCATTCATCAGTTCCATATAGCCATACAACAAACCAACCATGAGGCCTAAGGTGAGTAATGCCCAAAAGTAATCTTTAAACGCTTGCCGGTGACTCTTTTTAAAGGCGATTCGGGCAAACTCTTTGGGGGTATTCACCGTTCTGGTTTCATATATTTTCCATGTTTCGGCATCCACCTGATCGCCATACTTTTTGATCAAGGTTTCAAACATCCAACCAATGGCACCAATGAGCGCAAAGGTAAGAAAAAGTAAGGCAAGCACTAAATAAAGTAGCTCTAATCGTTGGTTAATGGTTGGTGTAGGGGTCGTAAAAATCAGCATCATTTGCTTGGTCCTACCGGTGGAATGGCGGCTAACACTGGCGTTTCTGCTTTATGGGTATTGGGTGTTTGTTTCATCATAAATTGGTAACGTTTGTGGGCCACTAGGTCTTCAGGAAATGGTGTAAACACTCCACGACCAGAGAAAAATAAATAAATTGATTTGATGCTCACGCCTAAAAACACGATTAAACCGTAAAGTAAAAAAAGACTAAACGCAAAGGCGATAAGTGGGGATGTAACTAAGTAAAGCGCCCCTAAGAGCGTACGCTTGAGTAACTTGACGAGAATGTCCATGCTCTTATATTAAAGGATTTTTCTTCTTTTGGATGAATGACTTCACGATTACTAATGTTAAGGGACCAATCGCCAAAAGGATGACGGACAAAAGCTTATAGGGTGGATTAATCAATGGATTCATCGCGGCATTAACAAAAGGATAAAGAATTAATCCTAAGATCAACCAATAAGGATCAAAATAACTTGGTTTCATAAAGAAATAAATGTAACCATATACGGCCAATAAAGTGAGGGGACCGAGGACATAGAAGGTGAATGGTGGGACGATAAAAGCAATGGCAATCGTCAGAAAAAACAAACCAATAAACGTGAGGGATTCGATGCGATTAAAGAATAATCGATAATCTAACGTTAATTTAAATCTTTCTAACAAGGGGAGCATCAGTAACAGGCTAATCAGGACTTGTATCAGGGCAATCGTGTAAAGCGCTAACGGATCAAGCATCGCAATCCGTGAAGCATTTTGAATGTTAAGGAACAAATAAAGAAATGTAAGCAAATCGGTTTCATATAACGCTAGTGAAAGGGTTCTCACCATGATGAGAATGAAAAGTTGAATGATCGATAAGAATATCAATAACGATAATAAGGTTGTCTTTTTTTTCAATGCCCAGCTGTAACCAAAACCAAGAAACCACGCTGGTAGTAAATAAAATAAAATGGTTTCCATAAAGGGTTGAATCAAGATGAAGGTGAGCAATAAAGAAGTAGCTAAATAAATGATGAAACCCTTTTTGGTTGTCGTCAATATCACCATGATCGTGAAGAAAGGTAATAAGTAAGTTAACCAATAACCAAACAAAGGATAAACTTGATTGAGCCAAAGAAAAATGCCTTGAAGCGCGGTGATCATGGCAAGCCATGCGAGTTCTTGGTTTTTCGATTTTGTTTGTTGCCTATTCATAGATATCCAGGATGAAAAAGAAAGGTTTAATTGGTTTCGTGGTATGGTACATCATCGCTGTGGGTTTCCTACCATATCTTGTTATTTCTATTTTACCACCCATTGAAGCCAACGGCAGGATTGTCTCCTTACAAATGTATGTCAAAGAAGGTTGTCCCTTTGCCCAAGCCGTGTTACCAAAGGTTATTGCCTGGCAACAACACCAGGAAAATATTCCGCTTTATTTTCTTATTCCGACAAGCCAATTTCCTTCCCCAACACTACGAATCAAGATAAGTGACTATTATGAAAATTACATCGGAGAAAAAGCGATTATTGAGGCATTAATTTCAAATCCAAAGAGGGAATCCTTTCATAGTATTTTAGGGGTGAATTTGTTAAAATAAATCATTGATGAATCACCCTATTCAAGCGCAACTTAATGACAAGCAATGGCAGGCTGTTATCACCCCAAAACCTTATGTGCGAATCATCGCTGGAGCGGGTAGTGGCAAGACTCGTGTGCTCACCTTTCGCATTGCTTATTTAATTAACGACCTTCATGTGTATCCCGAACAAATATTAGCGATTACGTTTACCAATAAAGTTGCCAAAGAAATGTTACAACGGGCGAGTGCCTTAGTTCCAAACTTAGGGTCGCGTTTAAAAATCATGACGTATCATAGTTTTGCAGCAAGATTACTAAGAAGAGAAATTCATCATTTAGGTTATCCAAAAAACTTTACGATTCTTGATGATGATGATCAGGAAAAACTGGTGAAGAATATCGCAGAAGAAAAAGGGTTCCGTCGAGGTGATGAGATTGTTAAACAAGCATTAAGATATATTGCCGAACAAAAAAGCCAAGGGATTCCCCCTGGTGATATTCGCATTGAATACGAACGTTTTCCCACAGAAAAATTATGTTTATCTTTTTATGAAACTTACGAATTGAAAATGCGGGCGATGGCAAATTTAGACTTTGATGATCTATTGATTAAAGCCATCCAAGTCTTAGAACAATTCCCAGAAGTGAAGGCAAGATGGCAAAGTTATCATCGGCATATCTTAGTCGATGAATTCCAAGATACGAATGATGTGCAATATCATCTTTTACAGTTGCTCCTTCATCCCCAAGCGCATTTATATGTAGTGGGTGATCCCGATCAAACCATCTATTCCTGGCGAGGGGCGAATCCAAAAATTATTCTTGATTTAACCACTTCCTTTCCCGTTGAAACGATTATTCTCAATCAAAACTATCGTTCCACAAAGCAGATACTAGATTTAGCTAACCAGCTGATCGATCATAATCAACACCGGGTAAAAAAAGATTTATTTACGGAAATAACGGAAGGCCAAGCCGTGCAATATTTTCGGTATTTTGATCGAGAAGAAGAGGCACATGCCGTGGTCGCTTCGATTCGCCGTTTGATCAGCCAAGGTCAAGAACCAAAACACATTGCTATACTTTATCGGGCAAACTATTTAACCCTTCCTTTTGAAAAAGCGTTAACCCGAGAACAAATTCCCTTCCGGATTTTTGGTGGGATGCGATTTTACCAACGGCAAGAAATCAAAGACGCGATTGCTTACTTTAAATTAATTGAAAATCCCAAGGATGATCTGGCGTTTGAACGGATTATTAATGTGCCGCGCAGGGGGATTGGCGAAGTGACCTTTCAACAATTAAAGACCATTGCGATTCAACGACAACTATCGCTATATGAAGCAAGTGCAGGTTTATCGATGTTTGCCGATGTCCCCTCCAAACTTAAAGCGCAACTCCAGCCGATGGTGGATCTGATCGAAACCTATAAAATTCGTTTACAAACGGAAGGCATCAATCTCCGGCAAGAAGTAGAACAGTATCTTCGCGCCTTGGGATACATCAAAAGTTTAGAATCCCATGAGGAAGAAGAACGATTAGAAAACATTTATACCTTATTGGATGATCTAGAGGATTACCTTGAACGGAATCCAGAAGCGACGTTTACCTCATACTTAGAAAATATTTCTTTAATGTCGTCACAGGATGAAATCGTTGAGGATAATTTTGTTTCCTTGATGACGGTGCATACGGCAAAAGGTTTAGAGTTTGCTCATGTTTTTGTGATTGGACTTAACGAGGGCGTATTCCCTTCCTTAAGGACATTAGATGATCATGCGTTTTTAGGTTTAGAAGAAGAACGGCGGTTATGCTATGTAGCCTTTACCAGAGCAAAATCAACGTTAACTTTAAGTTGTGCGAGTGACTTTTCCTTTGTGATTGGTGGCAACTTAATTCCTTCTCGATTCTTTAAAGAAGCAGGATTAATCTTTAAAGGATCTTATCAACAAGAACGGACTCCGACAGGTCAAACTGCATCCTTCATCCCTATTCAATCTTCAAGATTAGGAGTCGTGCATGCAGCTGGTGCAGTTAGCGAACCCACCACAAACCCCAAAAGAAAAACGACTTGGGAAGTCGGGGATGCTTGTGTGCATGAAACGTTTGGTAAGGGCGTTGTCACCCAAATTCTTTCTACCGATATTATTGAAATTCAATTTGAACAACCTCCATTAAGAAAAAAACTTATCGCCCAACATCCGAAATTAAACAAGGTAAAATAAAAGTATGGATATCCTGCAACGTATTGAAACCTTAAGAGCGTTAATCAATCGTTATAATCACGAGTATTATGTCTTGAATCAATCCACGGTTGATGATGCAACGTATGACCAACTCATGCAAGAATTGATTGCCTTAGAAACAACTAACCCCCAATTTGCTTCACCCTACTCCCCGTCGCAACGGGTCGGTGGTTCAGTGCAAACTGCATTTAAAAAAATCAAGCATCAACGCATGATGCTTTCGTTAGCGAATGCGTACGCCCAAGCGGATGTCTTCGCGTTTGACCAACGGGTCAAAGATGGGTTGAAAACTAATCAATCCATTGAGTATGTTTGTGAATTAAAAATCGACGGACTTGCCATTAGTTTGGAATATCGTGAAGGTAAATTAGTGTATGCAGCGACGCGTGGTGATGGTGAAGTCGGGGAAGATGTCACTGCCAATATTAAGACCATTAAATCCATCCCCCTGACCATTCCTGAACAACGAACCATTGAAGTCCGGGGTGAAATCTATATGACGCGCGCGGTGTTTCGTCAGTTGAATGAAGCAAGGGCTGCGAATGGTGAACCCTTACTCGCAAACCCTCGAAATGCTGCTGCAGGATCGATTCGGCAATTGGATGTCGCCATGACTGCGAGTCGCCAATTAGATGCTTATTTGTATTATGTGGTGAATGCCAATGAACTGGGGATCCAAACCCATACCCATGCGTTAGCGTTTCTACGAACCCAAGGGTTTAAAACCAATCCAGAAACCAAAACTGTCCAAGGAGTCGATATGGTGTGGCAATACATCCTTGACCAAGAACCCAAGCGTTCAACCTTAGCTTATGATACGGATGGGATTGTCATCAAAGTGAATGACCTCACCAAGCACAACCAACTTGGATTTACCGCGAAGACCCCGCGATGGGCTATCGCGTATAAATATCCACCTGAACTTGTTGAAACCACCTTAGAGTCGGTGATCTTTACCGTCGGGAGAACAGGGAAAATTACACCGAATGCCGTGTTAACACCGGTGCAAGTTTCTGGAAGTTTAATCCGACGTGCCACCTTACATAATGAAGATTTTTTAACCTTAAAGGATTTATATCTCGGCGACAAGGTATTGATTCGTAAAGCTGGGGAAGTCATTCCTGAAGTTGTCCAAGGTTTGGCGATGAAACGTTCTCCCAACGCTCAAAAAGTCACCATGATTCAGCATTGTCCTGTGTGTCAGCAACCCTTAACGAAAATTGAGGCGATGCATTATTGCTTGAATCAAGCATGCCCAGCTCGCCATGTTGAAAGTCTGATTCATTTTGCCATTAAATCGGCGATGGATATTAAAGGCCTTGGCGATAAAATCATCGAGGAATTATTTAATTTAGGTTTCCTTAAAACGCCAGCCGATCTTTATCAACTGCATACGCATCGTGAGGCATTAAAACAACTTGAAGGTTATGGGGATCGTTCTATTGATCAATTGTTAGCGGCAATCGAGACGAGTAAACAACGAAGCTTAGAAAAATTAATTGTCGGTTTAGGGATTAAAGAAATTGGTGAAAAGACGGCCAAACAACTCGCCAAACGTTTTCAAACCTTAACCGCTTTAACGCACGCCACAGAGCAAGATTTACTTGCTTTAGAGGATACTGGTCCAGTGGTCACGGCGGCAATTCTTCGATATGTCCAAGATCCTGAACATCTTGCGTTGATTGAAGCGTTAATGAAGGCAGGGGTGAACACCACCTATTTAGGGCCTACCACCAGTACTCAAAGTTTCTTCTCCGGTAAAACCGTTGTCATTACCGGTTCGTTTTCAGGATTTACTCGAGAAGCTCTTTCCGAAAAATTGGAAAATCTCGGTGCAAAAGTTGCTGGAAGTGTCTCCAAAAATACCCATTATCTAATCCATGGTGTCGATGCTGGTAGTAAGTTAGCAAAGGCTGAGGCATTAGGAATTTCTCGAATTGATGAAGCAAGATTACTCGCCATCTTTGCTGAAGAAAAGGTATAATCTTAACGATGAAAAAAATTGATAAACCCTTATTAATTGATGCCAGTCAACGCCTAATGTTTGTGATGACGGATAACGAATATGATGTCTTAATCAGTGAGTTTGATGTCTTGCTAAAACAAATGGCATTAATTGGAAAAATAAGTGGCGTGGATACGTTAACACCCATGACCTTTCCTTTCCCCATTACCACATCACAATTACGCGATGACGTACCCAGCGTGACCTTAACGCAAAAGCAAGCAACGGAAAATGCTAAGCAAGTTCGCGATGGACAAATCAAATTACCCAAGGTGGTTGGTTAATCATGCATTGGCTTGACCATTCGATATTAGAAATTCATGCCGCGTTAGTCAAAAAAGAAACGACACCTTTAGCCCTAACCATCGAAGCGATTAAACGGGCAAAAGCTGACCAATGGAACACCTTTGAAATGGTGACTGAAGCGCAAGCGCTTGCCCAAGCAGAAGCCTTAAAAGAACCCGAAGTAGATAATCTCTTTTGGGGAATTCCGTATGTGCTAAAAGATAACTTTTCCACCGCCGGTTTAGAAACCACGGCGGGTAGTAACATTCTCAATGGTTATGTGCCGTTATACGATGCAACCGTTTATCAAAAATTAAAAGCGACTAAGGCCATTTTAATTGGGAAAACCACTTTAGATGAATTAGCGATGGGTGGTACTGGGATGACGGGTCATAAAGGCGTACAACTGAATCCTTTTGATCCAAGTAAAACACGACAAATCGGTGGTAGTAGTTCAGGCTCTGCCGCTGCGGTTGCAAGTGGCATGGTGCCTTTTTCCTTAGGAAGTGATACCGGTGATTCGGTAAGAAAACCAGCAAGTTATGCTGGTTTAGTGGGTTTTAAACCGACATGGGGTCGCATCTCCCGTTATGGTTTATTTCCGTTTGCCCCATCGTTAGATCATGTTGCTTATTTCACCCGAAGTGTTGAAGATGCTGCCGTGTTAACCCAATTACTGAGCGGGCAAGATGCTCAAGATGCCACCAGCATGCCTCAACCCATACCGACATTTGACTTTACTTCTGGCATTCGTGGTAAAAAAATCGCGGTGTTGAAAGAAGTGATGGAATCGATGACCAATCCAATCATCCTTAAAGGCTTCAATCAAAGCGTTGCGGCATTAAAAGCAGCGGGTGCGACCGTTGACGTGGTGGCATACCCCAAAGCTTTATTGGATGCGATTTATCCTACTTATATGACCATTTCTTGTGCGGAAGCAACAAGTAATAATGCTAATCTTGATGGACTAAAATTTGGTCCTGGTTATGAAGGTAAAACGTATCAAGATGTGATGATGGAAGCGCGTAGCAAAGGTTTTTCCGAATTAATTAAACGCCGCTTTGTCATTGGCAGTTATGTGTTATTAAGAGAAAACCAACATGATTTATTTTTACGCGCCCAAAAAGTAAGACGGATGATCGTGGATGCATTGCATGGTATTTATCAAACCTATGATGCGATTTATTTACCCGCCGCCCCAACCATCGCGCCAAAATTTACCGATTCAAGTGATCGCTTATCGAATCAATATTTAATTGCCGATTCCCATTTAGCGTTAGGGAATTTTGCTGGTCTTCCATCTGTTACCATTCCTTTAGGATTTGAATTAGCCATGCCTTTTGGTGGCAATGTGATGGGGAAAGCATTTGATGAAGCAACGACCTTAGCGATTGCCAAAGTGATTGAAGACCATACTGGTTTAAAAAACCTATCGATTCAGACGAGGAAAGCATCATGAATGTAGAAGCAGTCATTGGCTTAGAAATTCATGTGGAAATGCAAACGAAAACTAAAATGTTTTCTGCTGCACCTGTCACCTATAAAGCTGAAGCAAATACCGCAGTCGTACCTTTAGATTTAGCTCATCCAGGTACAATGCCGATCGTCAATCGTCAAGCGATTATCAATGCCATTCAAGTTTGTCATGCCCTGCATTTATCCATCGATCAACAATTATGGTTTGATCGGAAAAATTATTTTTATCCTGACTTGCCCAAAGGTTATCAAATCACCCAAAGCGCAAGACCCATTGGTTCAGAGGGTTGGATTGACGTCATGGTGGACGGACAACCATTCCGGATTCGCATTGAACGTTTACACGTCGAAGAAGATACCGCGATGCAACATCATTACGAAGGGTTTACTTTAGTGGATTATAACCGCGCGGGGATTCCCTTAATGGAAATTGTCACCCGTCCTGATATTCGTAATGGCGCGCAAGCAGCAGCCTTTGTTGATGCGGTAAGGCAAATCGTGTCCTTTTTAAAAGTGTCTACCGGCAAAATGGAAGAAGGATCTTTACGTTGTGATGTCAACATCTCCGTTCGCCCAGTCGGTACGGAAACCTTTGGCACCAAAGTCGAAATTAAAAACCTCAACTCGATTGCCAATGTTCAACGAGCGATTGATGTGGAAATGCTTCGTCAAGAACGCTTGTTAATCGCTGGTATTCCTGTTCAACAAGAAACCCGTCGGTATGATGAATTAAAAAAAGAAACCATTCTCATGCGGAAGAAAACGGATGCAGTGGATTATAAATACTTTACTGAACCGAATCTAATTCCGATCGACCTACCTGATGCGTTTGTGAAAAAAGCCATCGATACATCTTTGCCGCTAAGCACGGCAAAAAGAGCGACCTTTTTAACTTTGGGTTTAAGTGAATATGATGCTACCCAACTCACCCAAGATGTGTATGTTTCGGAGTATTTTGATCAACTATGTCAACATGGTAAAGACTATAAGTTATATGCAAATTGGTTAATGGTAGATGTCGCTTCTTATTTGAATAAAACCAATACGGATATTTTACAGTTCCCCATTCAACCGAAAGCATTAGCGTCACTCCTTGCGATGATTGCGAAAGGTGATCTTTCCAATAAACAAGCGAAAGAACTCTTTGAAAAAATGCTGACCAATCCTCGTGATCCTCGCACCCTAGCGGAAAATTATCAAATGCTCCAAATTTCTGATGAAGCGTTTATTCGCGCGCAAGTGGAAGCGGTCTTAGCCGCCAACCCTCAATCGATTATTGATTTCCAACAAGGCAAAGATCGCGCCGTTGGATTTCTCATTGGTCAAATCATGAAAAAGACGGGTGGCAAGGTGAATCCGGCCTTAACCAATCAAATCTTATTAAACTTATTGAAGCAAAAATAAAAAGGGCCCAAAGGCCCTTTTTTTAAAACCGAGGATAGGAAATCGTTATTCGATGTCTTTGGTTTTGCCAACGAACATGATCCCAATCGTGCCTAAACCACCGTGGGAGGCAATGACGGGACCCATAGTGTTGCTTACCAAGGTTTTGATCGGACGGATTTTCTTTAATTCTGTTTCTAAGAACTTAGCATCTTCGGCACAATCTGAATGGACAATAAAGACGGTGTCATCTTGTTCCACATACTTCTTAAAAGTTTCAAGTAAGAAGTTTAAAGCGTTTTTACGACCTCTTGCTTTAAGTTTAGGAACGGGGACGATTCGCCCTTCTGAACTGCACATTAACACTGGTTTAATCCCTAAGAATGAACCAAGGGCAAATTTAGCAGCATTGATGCGGCCACCACGATAAAGGTGGGAAAGATCATCAAAGGCAACCACGGTTGTGACTTTGTTCCGGATGGCATTGAGTTCGGCTAAGGTTTCATCCATGGTCTTTTCTGCTTTGCGTAATAATAAGGCTTTGTGGACGAGTAACCCTTCCCCTAAGGATGCATTGAGGGTGTCAAATAATTCAATCCGGCGGTTTGGGAACTTATCCTTTAATTCAGTTAAGGCCAAATTCATGGAGTTGAAGGTTTGGGATAAATTACTCGAAATACTCATCAATAAGACATCTTGACCTGCAGCGAGTAAAGGTTCGACCACATCAATGACTTCTTGAGGGGCAGGTTGCGAGGTTCTTGGTTTGGCTTTGTTCTTTAAAAATTCATTGAACTTCGCCGTGGTTAACTCGCGTTCATCTGGGAAATTACGATATGTTTTATCGTCAATGGTGACAATCATTGGCACCACTTGAAGGTCCATGCTTTGGACAACTTTCAACGGTAAGTCGGCACAAGAATCGGAAACGACAGCAAACTTAGGCATTCTTTAATCCTCCGTTAGGGCAAGGCCCTGGTTATAAACCTTGAACAATGAAGAAAGGTTATTAATCGAATTTTACCATAAATGTTGACCTTTTTATTCAAGAGAAAATCGAGGGTATGATATCATCAAAAAGGACTGAAAATATGAATCCATCGATTCGTCAATTAACGCGTAATGCTATTGTGGCTTCCATGTACGTGGTGCTGACCTTAACACCACCATTGAATGCCATCAGTTTTTTGGCGATCCAATTCCGTATTTCAGAGGCTTTATTGGTATTAGTTTGGTTTCGTAAAGAGTATGCAATTGGGATTTTAATTGGCACGTTTTTTGCTAACGTTTTTGGACCCTTAAGTGGGGGTTTTGCATTCATCGATGCAATCTTAGGGACACTTGTGACGTTCCTTGCCTTAACGTGGATGCAACGCATGAAGGCTAAAAGCATAGGTTTACTAGGCCCGATTGTGCTCAATGGGATCTATTTGGGACTATTTTTACCTTTTGCTTTAGGTATTCCTTTCACCTTTATTGAAATAGGTGGTATTGCCTTAACGGTAGCGTTAGGTGAAGCGGCGGTTGTTTTTGGTTTAGGGTTACCCCTTTATTGGATCATCTCTCGGCAAGCAAACTTAAAAAACCTGATGGTAAAATAGATTTAATGAAAACATCACCCCTAACCTTTGCGATTCAACATCAAGATACCCAGTCTCAAGCAAGAACGGGGACCTTATTGACACAACATGGCCAAGTTCAAACACCGATGTTCATGCCAGTCGGAACGCTAGCAACTGTAAAAACGTTATCACCAGAGGAACTCAAAGAGATTGGTTCGGGTGTGATCTTAAGTAACACATACCATTTAGCTCTTCGTCCTGGCACTGACATCATCGCGAGTGCAGGTGGCATTCATCAATTCATGCAATATCAAGGTCCAATGTTAACGGATTCTGGTGGTTTCCAAGTTTTTTCCTTAGCAAAAAATCGTGTCATTACAGAAGAGGGGGTAACCTTCCGTAATCACTTAAATGGGGATTTAATGACGTTAACCCCAGAATCTGCGATTGAAAAACAAAGAGACATTGGTGCAGATATCATCATGGCCTTTGATGAATGTATTCCTTATCCTGCAACCTATGATTACGCAAAGGCGTCCACGGAAAGAACCTTAAGATGGGCCCAACGATGTTTAGCAACACCTCGAGGTTCCCATCAAGCCTTATTTGGCATCGTTCAAGGTGGGGAGTTCGCGGATTTAAGAGCCATGTCTGCCCAGGCGACCACTGCATTACCATTCGATGGGTTCGCGATTGGGGGTACCTCCATCGGTGAACCAAAAGCGGTATTTTCGACCATGTTACAAGCTGCAATCCCTCACTTGCCCAAAGACAAACCACGTTATGTCATGGGGATTGGTTCTTTGGATTACATTCTTGAAGCGATCGGCCAAGGGGTTGATATGTTTGATTGTGTACTACCGACCCGATTAGCACGACATGGTGCATTAATGACGGCAAATGGCCGCATCAATATCAAAGATGCCCAATATGAAAGAGACTTCACCCCGGTGGATGCAACCTGTGATTGCCAAACTTGCAAAAAATATACCCGAGCCTATTTAAGACATCTTTACCGGGCCGATGAAATGTTTGGTAAACGATTGATGTCGATTCATAACCTGAGGTTTTTAATTCGGGTGGTTGAAGGGGCAAGAAAGGCGATTCAAGAAAACTGCTTTGCTGAATATGCAAAGAACGTACTCGCTCAATATGGCGATGATCGAGGATTTTAATGGATATTTCGCTATTTGATTTTCATTTACCGCCAGAGCTAATTGCCCAAACCCCTGCCGACCAACGTGACCAGAGTCGCTTATTGGTTTACCACCGGCAAACCAAAACCATTGACCATCGGATTTTCAAAGATATTGGCGAATATTTATCTCCTACCGATATCTTGGTGAGAAATAATACCAAAGTCATTCCTGCTAGATTATTTGGTACAAAAACGAGTACCAATGCCCACGTAGAATTTTTATTACTCGATGACCTAGGCAACCATCAATACCGCGTTTTAGTTGGGAATGCTAAAGTGGTGAAACTTGGCACGGAAATTAGTTTTGGTCAAGGGGAACTAAAAGCAACCTGTATTGCCGTAGAAGCAGAAGGAAATCGCCTGGTTCAATTTCATTTCCAAGGGGTATTTTTAGAAGTGCTTGCCCATCTAGGGACGGTGCCATTACCCCCTTATATTCAAGCTACATTATTAGATCCAGACCGTTATCAAACTGTCTATGCAAAGGTGCCGGGATCGGCGGCTGCACCCACAGCTGGGTTTCACTTTACCCAACCGTTGATTACGTCATTAACGGAGAAGGGTATTCATTTTATTGATGTCACTCTGCAAATTGGGTTAGGGACCTTTAAACCAGTGAAAGTAACAGACACTCAGGATCATGTGATGCATGCAGAACGTTATGAAATCACTGACACTGCCGCGCAAGCCTTAAATCAAGCGAAAGTAACCAATCGCAGGATTATCGCGATTGGGACCACCGCGACAAGAACCCTCGAGGCAAATTGGCAACAATTCAATCAATTTCAGGCAACCAAAACCACCACGAATATTTTTATTACCCCTGGTTACTCATTTAAGACCATTGCGGGACTGATCACCAATTTCCACTTACCGAAATCCACCTTAGTCATGATGGTATCAGCGCTGATTGGACGAGAAGAACTACTCAGGGTATATCAAGAAGCAATCCGTGAACGTTACCGGTTTTTTAGCTTTGGTGACGCGATGCTCATTTTATAAGCAAAACTCATAAGTAAAAAGTGTTGACATAACCGATAACCAAGGGTAAAATCATTTTCGTGTCTTGGCGTTGAAGTGCGAGGTTGCTGACACACCCACAGGCGTTGTCATGAATGGGTGTCAGGGAATTCGCATGGAGCTCAAGAACCATACTGTGAAGATTCATCAAAGGAGGAAAGAATTCATGGCTAAATCGAAGAAGATTCGCGTCCGTCTCAAAGCTTATGAACATAAGATGTTAGATCTTAGCGTTCAAAAGCTTATTGCAGCGGTGCGCAAAACCGGGGCGACCGTTGTTGGTCCAATCCCGTTACCGACGGAAAAAGAAGTGTACACCGTCTTACGGGCTGTCCATAAATATAAGGATGCTCGTGAACAATTTGAAATTCGTACACACAAACGTTTGATCGACATTACTGATCACAATAAAGCGACGGTCGATACGTTACGCCAATTGGATTTACCCAATGGTGTTGACATCGACATCAAACTTTAAGATAGGAGGCCATCATGAAAGCATTAATCGGAAGAAAAATGGGCATGACCCAGGTGTTTGCTGAAGACGGCACGACCTATCCAGTCACGGTCATTGAAGTCTTACCAAACACAATCACTGCCATCAAATCGAAAGAAAAAGATGGTTATGTTGGTGTCCAAGTTGGTTATTTAGAGGTTGCGGAAAAGCGCTTAAATAAACCAGCATTGGGCGTTTATAAAAAAATTAATCAATCACCCAAGAAGACCTTATCAGAATTGCCTTTTTCTGATGTGAGCAATTTAAAAGTTGGCGATAATCTCGATGTCACCTTATTCAAAAATGGTGATGTTGTGGATGTTATTGGCACTTCTAAAGGTAAAGGTTTTAGTGGCTCCGTCAAACGTCACCACTTCACCGTTTCACCTAAATCACACGGGGCCTCGTGGCCACACCGTGGACCTGGTTCAATGGCGACTGTTGGTCGTACCAACAACCGGATTCATCCAGGAAAGAAAATGGCTGGTCATCATGGTGAAAAACAAGCGACCATTCAAAACTTACTCGTGGTGGGCGTTGACAAAGCAAAAAATGCATTACTCGTTCGCGGCGGAATTCCAGGACCTAACTTAGGTTTTGTCATGATTCGCACGGCGATCAAAACGCAATTAGGTCAAGCTTTAGTCGCTAAACCCTTGATTAACCGTCAAGCGGTTGCCAAGTAAAGGAGGCAAGCATTTATGGCAAAGAAACAAGAAGCAAGTTTAACCATCGATGTGCTCTCCGTATCTGGAAGCAAAGTCAGTGACCTCACCTTAAATGGTGAAGTCTTCTCCATTGCGCCTCACTCTCAATCGATGTTTGATGCGGCTCAAGTTGCTTTATCGAATGCTCGTCAAAACAATGCGAAATCAAAAACCAAGAGCGAAGTTGCCGGTTCCGGGATTAAACCTTGGAGACAAAAAGGTACGGGTCGCGCCCGTGCTGGGATGAAACGTTCCCCTGTTTGGGTTGGTGGTGGTGTCACCTTCGGTCCAACGGGAAAAGAAAACTATGTCCTTGGTCAAAACAAAAAACAATATCGTTTAGCCTTCCGTTCGGCTTTATCAGAAAAGTTTTTAGAAAAGAAGTTAGCGATTGTCGATGATCTCGCGTTTAAAAATGGTAAGACCAAAGAAGCGCTAACGATGCTCAAGGCATTGAAGTTAACTGGCAAAATTTTATTAGTGGGTGAAACACTCAATGATCAAGTTTCCTTAGCAGTCCGTAACTTACCAAAAGTCATGTATGTGAGCCGGCAACAATTATCCGCAGTCGACATTATGAATGCCGATGTGTTGGTCATTGCAAAACCTGCCGTCAGTAAGATTGAGGAGGTGCTTCAATAATGGCACGAAC